>NZ_JAUBSB010000059.1:0-36687 GCF_036702135.1 Microcoleus sp. LAD1_D3
TTTTTGGCTGGCATTTTTGTAAAAATTGACTAAACTTAATTTTTATTATACCCTATTTAAAGGTACAACAGCTTAGCGAATGCGCCCTATTCGGGATTGACCACTCGGCCAACCAGGGGATTTTCCCCGTGGTTTTGGTGCTTGAGCAGGAGTGCCAATCTTAACCAAAAGTGGGAAAAGGGATTGAGCCACCCGTCCAGGAGTCAAATTAGTCAGAGGTTTTTGCCAAGGCAAGTGATAGTCTCGAACTAAATCTTGAGCCAACCACAACTGCCAAGTTAACAGAGGCATCAAATCGCTCCAACGGTCACATTGTTCTGGGGTGCTGAGATGAGGTAGAGTCCAATGTAATGTTTGCTTGGCTAAACGATACCAATGCTCAATGGCAAAGCGGCGCAAATAGTCCATCCAGACTACTTCGAGAGAACAAGAATTCTCACCTTCACCTATCCATGCTAACCATAAAGGTTTAACCTGACGACAATTACTACCGAGAGCTTTTCGCTCTACCAAGATCAATGTCATCGGATGTTGATCACTAGAACGAAAGTGTAAGTTATCCCACCTTCTGATTTGTAATTGTCCTAGCTTTGGGTCATCTAATTCTACCATCTCCTCAGCAGCCCACCAAGTTTGGGGGTCATTGATCTGAAATTTCTTCCCGTGACTACGGGGGCGCCCTCGACCAGAATAAGCTGGTGGGGCAGAGTATAAACAGCGATTAGAACGCAGCCGGATTAACTTGTCGGCTTTGAGATGGGCAGTCTGCAAAACTAAACTGGCACAGCCATATTCCCGGTCAAATAATACTAATGGTCGTTGTGGCAACCCTGCTATCACTTGTTCTAACTGCCATGCCGCTTTACTGATGGGTGTATCCCAACTGGTGATTCGTTCGTGTCTTAAGGGTAAAGCCCAACTCCCTTGCGCTTCGGGTATCCAGGCAATTGTGGTGTAGCCCAAGCCGATTGCTATCGGTTTATTGCCATGAATTGCAGTGGCTTGATGTTCATAGGTACGCTCCCTCAAGGTTGGTGCATCTGGTCTCGCCCACGCTTGCGCGAGTCTACTGCTAAAATTGGTCTCTCTACTCCTGACATCTGCTGAAGATACAGTTTCATTAATTGCTCTCGGTCTGGCTGAGAGTCCTGTAAGGCTTCGGACACGCTTGACCATTGTCTTCGGAACAATGGGTTGAGTGCCATCTCTGTTAAACAATTGGCTCTTGGCGTGGTCATCACTGCATCCATCAGCTCAAACGTGGCATCTTTGGCTGGCCCTAGCATTTTATAGGCTTGTTGACGGAATTCTCTCAAGGCTTCACAATTCATCGTAGGCAGATTTGAGGTTTTTTGCTAATTCTCAATTTTCTGCCTTTAGGGAACCTGTGGCAATCACAGGCTCCCTTTTCTTTCCCTTGTTAGTCTAAACTCCAGTCATCTACTTCATGGTGATTTAACTGGTTATGTTTGGGGTCAATCAAAAATCAGAATTGAAGTCCCCATTACCAATGAAAAAGATAGACAAACTTATTTTGGCGCCCTCAATTATCAAAGCAAATAATTCCATATTCAGAGCCATCCCTCTGGTGATGGAAAATCAACAGTTAAATTTATAAAAACTTACAAAATAAATATAAAAATCGCAAGATTATCTTGATTTGGGATGGAGCTAGTTATCATAAGTATGGAGAATTTAGAGACTTTTTATTAGAACTAAATGGTGACAAAGAACCTGATAATTGGTCAATTACTTGTATTTTATTTGCTCCCAATGCTCCCCAACAGAATCCCGTTGAAGATATTTGGTTACAAGCTAAAAACTTTTTAAGAAAGTATTGGTATTTATGTAGGTCTTTTAAGATTGTCAAATTTTTATTTGAGTTTTTTACTAACGAACATAAATTTGATTTCCCCAAAATACGTCAATATAGCCTTTCTCAAACAGGTGAGGTACGAATTTTGACCTGGAAAGCTTGACAATACAGGGTTTCTGTATACCTCATTTATCTGAGAAACGCTATATACTTACACACAGAAAAGCATTTAGGATTGCTCTAGATATAGAAAATCATTTAGGATTGCTATATTGTACCTAATTGTTAAGCAAAGTGCTGTATTTATCTGTGGCTTTTTTGTAATTCCCTTTCATCCTCTCATCTATTAGACTTTCTAGATTGTATGGGTCTCCCTTTACACACCAATAAGATACTTTTTTGACTGAGCAACTGAGCAACCTAAAAAATCAGCGATTTTAGATTGCGTTTTGCCGTCATTGAGCAATAATAAAATCAGAATTCTTTCTCTAATGTTTCCCTTCTCTTCCTCTCTTAAGGCTTTTTGTAGTTTCTCTATTTGTTGGGGATTGAGATGGTTTTTGGCTGGCATTTTTGTATTAATTGACTAAACTAAATTTTTAGTATACCCTATTTAAAGGCACAACAGCTTACTGTTTCAACGCTTAGAAAGTACATTGAAAATCAGGATGCTCCCGAAGTATAATTGTCGGGCTCGCCAACCTCCGACCGACGCGCCTTTCATCAAGGGCGGTGATTTATTCGGGGTACTCCGCGCCAGCGCTCCGATACATCCCCCCTCTAAATACACGCCTGGGACGAACCGGCTGTTAGTTAAAAAATTCAATTAATCATTGATAATTGGTAATGGGAATTGGGAATTGTGTTTGTAGTGACGACTTTAATCCTCATAAAACGCGCTCGGACTTGCATTCCTCACTACCATCTATAATGCTGATTTTACCGGACACGCGCTGATTAACCGGACTCGATATCGACGGCAATCGCTCAACTGAGAAACATAAAAGTTTGTATTTTTCAAACTATTCAAATTCTTCTTGTGGGGCCTTGGTTCTAGTTCGCCTAAAATATGCAATTTCTAGGCCGATTAGGTGATGGGTTTGTGTTAATATTCTAAAATATCCAACAACCACGCGGTAATAATTAGGTGGACAAACTTCAGACAGATATAGAGGCAATTTACTCTCAAATTGAGGAATTGCGCCTGGAACGCCAGCAGCTTAGTATTGCCGATGTTGTCCCAGCAGGTGATTCGCCCCAAGCGATCGCCGATGCTTATCGGCGTCACGCGAGGGAAACAGCACAAGTGTCGGCAGAAGTCAAGGGGATTGATGATGCGATCGCGGCTCTGTCTGCTCAACTGAGTCAGAAACAGCAGCAGTCGGTAAAGTTGCAAAGAATCACTCCGATGGAGGAGCAAGTTGAAGAAGGAAGAGTGCTTGCTCACGGACACGCGGAACGGATTAATGAACTGGCGGCGGAACTGGCGGCGGAAGTGAAGGGACTCAAAGCGATCGCCGACCAAATTAGTCCCAGCTACTGGCAGGTTTATTACAAGCCTTTTATTACTGGTTTTAAGAGTATTACTGTTCCCTACGTGCGATCGGACGGGGATGTTTGGACTATTGTCAATCGAGTAGTTTAGAGAGGCTGCGGGAGCAGAAATAATCAGCGCTCAAGACAATTTTTTTCCTGTCCCTATTCCTCTACCTCAACCTCGCAGCAGTTGCTTAATAGTGCCGACCAGTTCCTGAGGGTGAAATGGCTTGGCGATGTAAGCGTCGGCTCCCTGTTTCATTCCCCAGTAGCGATCGAACTCTTCGCTTTTGCTCGAACACATTACCACCGGCAAATTTTGGGTTTTAGGGTCGCTTTTGAGCCGACGACAGACTTCGTAGCCGTTCATCCGGGGCATCACGATATCCAGAACGACTAAATCTGGGCGGTTAGCCTTGATTTGCTCTAGAGCTTCTACGCCATCACTCGCTACTGTGACGTTGAGTCCTCTACCTTTGAGCAAGTCGGCGATCATCTCCCGCAGAGTGACGCTATCATCAACAACCATAACTGTACTCATAGAATAATCCCTACCAAGTTTCTGGGTTGAAACGTTCACATTAACGTTTACACTAACGTTCACCTTCAAAGGTGTCTTTTCCTGATTGAGATTGCGCTCTGCTAAATGTAGTTTACCCACTTTTGCTGATTTCTCAATCATTTTCTGAGTAATTACCGCAAAATTTAAAGATCCGCGCAATCTCGGTTGACACACGAGGCTATGTCCGTTAGTCTATCATTTTCTTTCTCAAATGGTACTATTATCCAAAAATGAGGGTATAGCTTGGTTGTGCGTTTCCCGTTGAGGACGGCGGCGCTCGGCCGCCTGCATCAACATTTGTCTAATTAGGATTTTTCGTACCTAAAGCCGATAGTTTTTGGTCGTAGAGCGTGTCTAAAACGACCGGGCGCTGGCGGTAGCTGTGATCGGTGTTTTTGCAGCCATTAGCAACGACTCCCAAGACGGAAGCTCCAGAAATTTTTAATTCTTCTAAAACTTTGCGAACTTGCGATCGGTCTGTTTGCCCAATTTGGACGACCATAATCGTAGCGTCTGTGTGAGCTGCGATCAAGTGGGTGTCGGCCAAGCCTGCTAGTGGCGGGGTGTCATAAATTACTAAGTCAAAAAATGCTTGGAATTGCTCCATCAGATAATGCATTTTTTTGGAAGAAAGAAGCTTGATCGGATCGGGGGGAATTTGGCCTGCGGTGAGTACGAACAAATTTTCTTGGTTCGGGGCTCGTTGAATCGCGTCGTTGAGGCTGAGATCTGTGGAGATGGCATCGCCCAGGCCACGCACGTTTGGCAGTCCTAACTTAGCGTGCAGTTGCGGGCAGCGCAAATCTGCATCTACTAACAATACTCGCTGTCCGACTGCTGCTGCTGTTGCTGCCAGGTGCAAAGCTACTGTAGATTTGCCGTCTCCGGCTACGGCTGAGCCGATTAAGAGTGATCGAATTGCCGTGCCTGCACTCAGCAAGTGAATGTTCGTGTAGAGCGATCGAAATGCTTCTAAAAATTGATAGTCCAAGTCGCTCAAAATACTTGGTTCCCCGCTCATCGGACCAGTATGTCTAGCTTCGCCCGGTTCGACTACTTCCACTTTCGAGTTCGATCGAGCCGATGTTAGTTTCCTCTGTCTGGCTGGCGGTCTGCGCTTGACTTTCTTGGTAAACGGAATCACCCCGAGTATTGGCAATCTTGTGGCGATTCTCAGTGATTCTGGAGAGTGGAATACAGTATTTAGTACCTCTACCAGCAAGCCGACTGCTATGCCCAGGAGACTGCTTAAAATTACTGCCAGCGCCAACTGTTTTTTGGTTTGTTTGACGGTAGCTGTTATAGGGCTGCCGAATTTGTCTAGCGGAATTTCCGGAGGATTTATCAGCACCCAGGGTATTTGCTCCTGAGCCGCATCAATCCGCAAAGCTTCTCGTTTTGCCAGGAAGTCCGAAAAACTCTTAGTAACTACTTGCAGTTCCCGCTGTAAATTGTCGTATTGTCGGGTTGTAACTGAAAAGTTTCTAATTTTTTGGTTGAGAGCATTTTGCGAAGCGGTCATTTCGCGATCGCGCGCTTCAACTTCTTTGATTTGGGTCTCTAAATTTCCCATCACCACTTCTCTTGCTTGTTGAGTGGCGGTTAAAATCAGTTCTTCCCGACTTTTTCGCAACGATAAAACTGGCAAACTGTCTTCTCTGTATTGAGCTAATTTTAAGGACAATTCCGAGTCTATTCTCTGAATTTGACCTAAGAGTCCGCCGTAAGCTTGTCCTTGGGTCATCAGCAGCCCCTGGGGATTATTTTCGTTGAGTAGTTTTTCATAGCTTTGGTAGAGGTTTCGCATCCCTTTTAGCTGAACTCTAATTTCTACTTGCTTACCCCGAATGCTTTGAACTTGTTCAGACAGAGATTTTCCCTCTATCTGAGGTTCAAACAAGTTGCTCTGCTGCCGCAGTCTTTGGACTTGCAGTTGCAGAACTTCCACTCTTTCTCGGAGCTTGGGCATCTCCGTATCTATAAATTTAATACCTTGATTAATGCCCATCAGCCGTTGCTGCAAGCTGTAATCTAGATAAGCTTTAGAAATTTTGTCCAATACGCCGTAAATTTTTTTCCGGTCTGAATCTTTGTAGCGAACTTGTAAAATTTTTGTGCCTTGCTGTTTGCCATCTTTCGTGTAGCTGACGCGGCTGATCGACATTTTTGACATCAGTTCCGTATAGTTCATTTTGGGATACCAAGCCCGCAATTCCTCAATCACGGGCTGCATCATTTTGGGGCTACGCAAAATCCTAATTTGGGTTTCGTAGTCTACTAAGCTAATTCCTTCTATATTAATTCTGGCTAAGTCCGCAGCTTGGGTGTTGTTTAATTGTTTGGATTGCAAACCTTCAGCCGTGGCTGGCTCTACTAACAGGGAAAAGGAGCCTTCATACTCGATCGTTATGCTTTTAGAAGTGGCGATGATCGCTGTTCCTGCCAGGGCGCTCAAAGCAATGGTGGCTGCTGCCATGACCAGGAAGCGACGGCGCACGACGCCTAAGAGCCAGGACAAGTCTAGCTTTTCTTCTTCTCTGTCCTCTACGAAGTGATCTCTGTAGTTCTGAGCAGATAACTCCGGCAGTTTGCCATTCGATTTGGGTGTGAAGGGTTGGTAATCTTGTCTGCTATCCATATTCAGCCTGGGTATTTTTGAGGTTGATATTTTTGAGGTTGATATTTTTGAAGTGGCCAGGTCGCGGCGGGGTAATCTTATTGTTTCGTTTATTCTAGCCTTGGCCAGGAATTATCCACCTCACCCGCCACTTTATTACCTGAATAAAAATCGGAGAACGTTTATAAAATTTAACACTCCCGTAGCTGGCCCGACAGGTCCGATTACAGCGTTCATGCGATCGACAAAATTGACTAGACCCCTGCGAGATACGATAATCATGTCGTTGTTGCGAAGTTGAGGATTGGTTTCTTCGTTAATTCCTTGAGTTAAATTGACTTCGATCGTCCGTTTAGTAGCTGTACCGTCGTTATTGAGGCGGACTAGCTCAACTTTATCCCTTCTAGCTCTGGTATTCTCGTAGCCAAAAAATCCTCTGGAAACTAAAGCTTGATTCAGTGTGGCATTAGCTGGGAGCCTCAAGGGATCGAGGGATGTTCTGAGTTCTCCTACTACAAAAACGTTAATGCCGACGGGGGCAAAGTTAGTGTTCGCGAGCACACCAGCTTCTGCCGGGTTGACGATCGTAGCTTTGGGCACGATGATCGTGTCTCCCTCCTGGAGGATGGTATCTTGGGCGCCGTCGCCGGACTCTAGGAACTGCCACAGGTTGACTGGGATAATTTGTTCGCCTCTTCTGGTGACGCGCCGCACTTGGATTTGCCTGATGTCGGCATCGGAGGTGATGCCGCCAGCTAGCTGAATGGCCCGGATGACGGTGGGGAAACCTTCGCGGCTGAGGTCGTTTGTGGTGTTGCCGCCGATCACGACGTAAGCCCCGGGGCGGGTGACTTGACCAACGATGGAGATCGATCGAGGTTTTTCTGGGGGTGGCGAAAAGTTGGCCGTCGCAAATTGACGAGCTTCTGCTTGGTTGAAGTTGGCGACTGTGGGAATCACGATTGTGTCTCTGTCTTGCAAAATGATGTCTTGAGAGATGTCTCCTTCTTGCAAGAATTTCCACAGGTTGACGTTGAGCACTTGATCGGGGCCGTCTCGTTGGGGACGGCGGACGCGGATGTTGCGGATGTCGGCGACACCCGTGACGCCTTCTGCGAGTCTGATCGCTTGGGTGACGGTGGGGTACTGGACACTCGGCGTGGCTCCCGGGCCAGGAGTTAGGGTAATGGTGAAGTTTCCGGGCCTGGTGACTTCTCCGATGACGCCGACGTTGAGGGGGCGGGCGGCCACGAGGCTGACTGTGACTATGGGGTCTTTGAGGACGCGGCGGTAGGCGTTGCGGATAATGTTGGTGGCTTCTACTAAGGTGCGGCCGCGGATGGAGACCAAGCCGATCAGGGGCAGGTTGACTGAACCGTCGGAAAGGACTTCGTAGCCACGGCTGAGTTCGGGTACTTCGAGTATTTCTACTTGGATGCGATCGCCCCCGCCGAGTTTATAGCTTTCCGGCGATCTCGTAACGGGCGCAACATTCTGGGCTTGCTCTGCGCCTAGCGGGATGGGAAGTTGTGCCAGGGTGCTTCTGGCGTCAGCGATGACAGTGGAAGCAAACAAGACAACACCCACAACCGACGGGGCTATCTGTCTTGGAAAATGGGTGTTAACCATACACCACCTAATTTTATTGACTATGATTTATATAAGTGTAGCCTTTTTAGTGCTGGGCAAAAAGCTCATTATTTTAAGCGATCGCCGAAAAAACGATGCTGTACTTTTGCTTTATGCCTAATTTCTGTGTTAGCGTGGTTGCGGGTTGACGGCTATATTTTATATCTATATAATTTGATATTGTTGGTTATAAAGGAAAGCAATTATGACTGAACCAGTGTCTCTACCAAATATGCTGAAAGAGCTGATTTTAGGTAGTTCTTCATTGACTTTGATGCTAATTGCTATACTCGCGATGGCAACTATACTATTATTTCAATTTGCTAGCTATAAAAAAATAGGTTTGGCTTTAGAAAAAAGCTTTGCTGGTCTTTATATTTTTATCTCTCCTTTTCTGACCCAACCTCCTTTTAATTACTTGCATTTTGTTAACTTGAAAGATCCAGAAGGTGGTATATTAAAACTACTACCTTATTTTTTTTACCCCTGGGTAGTATTAATTTTAATTTCAAGAACTAAAGTTTTTATGAGCAATTTCATAGATATTTTTGCCAAAATATTGATAATGAATCCTTTCTTTTTACTTTATATATTACTTCCATTACTGTCTACATTATGGTCTATAGTTCCTGAAGAAACGCTAAGAGCAGGCCTAGCTTTTTCAGGATTTACTGCTTTCGGCTTTTACATTGCAGCGCAATATAAATGGGAGGATTTATCTCGTTTCTGGCGGTGGGGATACACGGCAATCGGTTTGGCAAGTTTTGTAATGAAACCCCCTGGAGCAGGCGATTTTGTTGGCTTAACCCAATCTAAAAATTCTTTGGGGGGAGTTTTAGCTCTCTGTACGGCATTTTGGTATTTGCATTATTCTCAAGGAGCTAAAACTCAGAAAGATCGCTGGATTGCTTTGGGAATGATGTTCTTTTCATTTTACCTAGTAAGGGCTAATAAATCGAGCGCGGCTCTAGTGATTACTATCATATTAATAATTGCAGTGTCGTCACTAAATTTTTTAAAAAAATTAAGTTTTCAGTGGGCCTTTACTGCGATTATATGTTTCCTGGTCGTCAGCATAATTATGACTGTTTTTGTAGTAGACAACCTAGAGGATATTATTGTAGGTGGGTTAGGCAAGGACTTGACTCTAACTGGGCGGACAGAATTCTGGCCGCAGTTAATGGCTGCGGTCAATCAGCGCCCCTGGTTTGGCTACGGATACGATGGATTTTTTCAACAAGATAAGTTAGGAGCGGGTACTCCTGCTTATTTTATTTATACTCCTAATGGATTTCAACCTAAAAATCCTCACAATGGCGGGATCGGTATCTTGTTAGCCTTCGGTTGGCCGGGATTAATCTTAATGATGACTTCCTTGCTGCTCAATTTAGCTTACGCAGTTCGGTATTTGAGTCGAAGCACCCTGGAAGAAGCGGGAATACCTATTTGTTTTCTAGTGTCAATTATTATAAGCAACATCACAGAAGGTTATATCCTAGATATAGGAAATCCTTGGCTGAGTTACGTAATGTTGACGGTTCGACTTGCGATAGATAATGCTAACAATAGTTCTAACAGTAGCACCAGTAACCCTCAAAGGCGTTCTTTAGCTCGCACTGTCCATTGAAGTAACCTTTATTAGGTGGATCGTGGGTCAAGTTGTGATATGTTGTTAGAGGACCAACCAGTCTAATTTTGCGAGATTGCCGACCCTGCCAGAACTGCCTTTGTGTTTTGTAAAAATTTAAAATATTCTGATGCTAGATAAGTTAACTGCGGTCACTCAAAGGCTCGGCCCTAGTCTGCGCCAGGTACTCAGCAACATAGCTTGGCTGTTCACTGACCAAATCTTGCAGATGGGTTTAGGCCTGTTTGTAGGCCTTTGGGTGGCTCGCTATCTTGGTCCGACACAATTTGGATTGCTCAACTACGCGATCGCCTTTGTGTCGCTGTTTAGTTCGGTGGCAGCGATGGGGTTGGGTACTCTGGTAGTGAGGAATATCGCTCGCGACCCAGAATGCAAAAATGAGACCCTGGGAACTGCCTTCGGATTGCAATTTACTGGTGGCTGCATCACTTTGTTGTTAAGTGTCACGGTAATTGCGCTACTCAAGCCCAACGACAGTCTGACTCGGTGGCTGGTAGGTATCATCGCTGCGGGAACGATCTTTAATGCTTTTGAAGCAATCAATTTTTGGTTTCAGTCCCAAATCCAGTCCAAATATACAGTGCTGGCAAAAAATTCGGTATGTTTTTTAGTTGCTGCTGTCAGAATTGGGTTAGTAACAATTAAAGCCCCCCTGCTTGCCTTCGCCTGGGTTAGATTGACAGAGGTCGCATTGGTAGGAATCGCTTATGTATATTTTTATAACCTTACGGGGAATAAAATTAAGGATTGGCACTTCAGTTGGGAAAGGTGTAAGGAACTGTTATCGGAAAGTTGGCCGATAATTTTGTCGGGATTGGCAGTTTATGCGTACTCAAAAACCGATCAGATAATGCTCGGTGCGATGAATCAAAATGCTGAACTTGGCTATTATGCTGCAGCTGTTAAAATTTCGGAAATCTGCGATTTCTTGCCAATGATCATATCCAGCTCTATTTTTCCCAAATTAGCGAATTTGAGAAAGACCAATTATGAAGAATATCTAAATAAATTTCAAATTTACTCGGATATTATGATATTTTTATGGTTGGGAGTTGCGATACCAATATCATTACTTTCTCCCTGGATAGTGCATGTGCTTTACGGTGAAAACTATGCGAAGTCAGCAGCGGTACTGGCAATCTATGTTTGGGCGCAATTTGGCAGTAACTTTGGAGTAGCACGGAGTACATATTTGAACATAGAAGGTCAGTTGCGCTACAATCTTTACTTGACTGTAGTCGGATCTATTTTCAATGTGGGGTTGAACTTTTTCATGATTCCTAAGTATGGAGCTTTTGGAGCAACGGCAGCTACTCTGATAACTTATTTTTACGTGATTATATTACTCAATTTCTTGATTAAGGAATTGCGCCCATTCGGAAATTTCATAGGGCGCTCCCTTAACTTATACAAGGCAGCTTGTAGAATCAGAGGATTAGTAAAGTGATTCAAATTAAACCTAAAATCGAACAGCGCTCGAATTGCCCCTATTGCGACACGGAACTCAAGGCAAAAAAAATTTTGTGGCAAGGGATACATATTGTTCTGGACTGTAAGTGCCCGGGATGTGGCAGCGAAATAATCGACGAGTTGAGAGTAGGTCATGGAGTCACAAACTCCGTCCAAGTTGATACAATCAAAGGTGAAGTTTTTGCAAAAGTTGCTAATATCAAAGAATGGCTAGGCCAACCATTACTCTATTCACTCCAAAATCCTCAACCCGAAAAACTTGAGATTGGCAAAGAAATTTTTAAACCCTGCAAGCGGGTAATTATTTTAAACTGTCTCGATCATCTTTATGGTCATTCCTTGCTGAAGTTGCTAAATGCACAAAGGCACTTACAATGCAACTCGGACTGCGGGTTAGTTGTGATAGTTCCTAAGTTGCTAAGGTGGATGGTTCCTGATGAAGTTGCAGAAGTCTGGACAGTACCTATTTCTTTAAAAAATGGTCAAACTTACTATCCCAGCTTCGCCGAGTTTGTTGAGGAAGAAACTAAACGCTTTGATGAAATTTATGTCAGCCAAGCCCATTCTCATCCTAGCCAGTTTGACATCACGCGGTTTACTAGAGTTCCCAAACACAAATTTGAGGAGCCAGAAACAAGAATTACTTTTATTTGGCGGGAAGATCGTTTATTAGTTAACGGTTTGCTGTTCCGAATTATGAAAAAGCTAAATCAACGAGAAAGGGCATTGCCATTGCAAAATTTAAAAATTCAGCAGTTATTTCAGAAAATCCGGTTGCAAGTACCAGAAGCAAAATTTGCAGTAGCTGGTTTGGGGACAAAAACTAAGTTTCCGGAATGGATTGAAGATTACAGAGTGGAGAGTTTTAATGAAAAAGTTGAAAAGGAAATATGCCGTGTTTATTCACAAAGCCGCTTAGTAATTGGTCTTCACGGCTCTAATATGTTGCTACCTTCGGCTCATGCTGGTATGACAATTGATTTGATAGATGAGCGTTGGGGGAACTTTGCCCAAGATATTTTATACCAAGAACGTGATCCGAGAATGGCTAGTTTTCGCTATAGATTTTTGCCCTATCAGACTAGCAATGATACACTAGCATACATAGCGGCTGTGATGCTCCAGAAGTGGTTTAATTTTAAATCGCAGATGACTGCTGAGCTTGTTAATTCAGATGTTGAAGACTACTAGAAAAAGTAGAGTCGCAGAAATGTTCAATTACCAAATCCAAACACCCGTCGCTTTTATCATTTTCAAACGTCCAGATACAACGGCTCAAGTATTTGAGGCAATTCGTCAGGCCAAACCTCCCAAATTGCTAGTAATTGCTGACGGCCCACGTCCAGATAGGCCTGGAGAAGATCAAGAATGTGCTGCCGCTAGAGCTATTATTGACCAAGTAGATTGGGACTGCGAAGTTTTGAAGAATTACGCAGATGTAAATCTCGGTTGTCGCCTGCGGGTTTCTAGCGGTATGAATTGGGTGTTTGATCAAGTTGAAGAGGCAATTATTCTTGAGGATGACTGTCTCCCTCATCCTACTTTTTTCCGCTTCGCTGAAGAATTGCTGGAGCGTTACCGAGACGACCAGCGAATTCTGTCAATTTCTGGTCAAAATGTTCAGTTTGGGCGAAAAAGAACTGATTATAGTTACTACTTTTCTCGCTATAATCACTGCTGGAGCTGGGCGAGTTGGAGGCGAGCTTGGCAGCACTATGATTTAGATATGAATCTGTGGCCAGAAATTCGCGATGGTAATTTTTTGGTAGATGTACTGGGAGACTCTCATGCTGCCAAAGTTTGGACAAATACTTTTCAGCTTTGTTATGAAAAAAAATTACAGAGTTGGGCTTTTCAGTGGACATTTGCTAGCTTTATTCAAAATGGTATGAATATTCTTGCGAATGTTAATTTAGCTTCTAATATCGGACATGGTATAGGAGGAACTAACACCAAGGATGTTAACAGTCCTTACAGTAATATGCCTGTAGAAGCTATGACATTTCCCATGAAACACCCAACCTTTGCAATTCGGGATACGCAAGCAGATAATTTTACCGAAAACACTCTATATGATTACAATCCGCCGTTATTAAGGAAGGTGCAAAAAAAAGTCAATAAACTTTTGAAACAAAACAGGTAAATTCAGCTATAAATCTAGAGGATAGGCAGGGGAGATGAATGTAGTACCTCTCAACAGTTCTAATACTGAAGGGGCCTGCTCGCGCCTCTTATCCACTGGACCAAGGTTTGCAGGTGACTCGATACCTATCCATTTGTAAAGCATTAGTTCCCATATAAATTTGAGTTCAAATTTTAATAGGAATATAATCCCTATTTTGTGAAGCCCGTCTAGAATCTAGTCAACAAATTATTGAAGGTTAAGGTTTTATATGTTAAGAGTTATCTACGATCATCAAGTTTTTAGCTGGCAGAAATATGGTGGTATTTCCCGATATATATATGAGGTGGCAACTCACCTCGCTCAATCTGAAAATATAGAGGTTAAAATTTTAGCGATAGCTTATGTCAACGAGTATTTAAAAAGCTATAAATCCGACAATAAATCAAACTTAATTGTCGGCTTTCCTATTCCTGACACCAATAAAAAAAGAATCAACGAATTAGTTGGCAAATTTAACCAGGGAGTTTCCGCAATTTGGCTCAAAAAATATCCTCACAATATTCTGCACCAAACTTATTACAGCTCAGGAAAACGCATTAGCGATCCGCAAGTGAAAGTGGTAATTACAGTCCACGACATGATCCACGAAAAGTTTAGTCAGTTTTTTAAGAGCAAAAATATCTTTAATGCCCAAGATAAAACATCTTTGATAAAAAAAGAAGCTGTGCAGCAAGCCGATGGGATTATTTGTGTTTCGGAAAATACCAAAAAAGATTTAATAGAAATCTTAAATGTAGAACCGAGCAAAATATCTGTAGTCTATCACGGTTACTCCTTAAACACCTATTCTAGCGATACCGTTGCTCCCAACCTACCTCATCCCTATATTTTGTACGTAGGAGAAAGAGGGGGTTACAAAAACTTTAACACTCTCTTGCAAGCTTATGCCCATGCCAGCCAATTGCGGAATAACTTTCATCTCGTCTGCTTTGGCGGCGGTGTCTTTGATCCTCAAGAGCTCAATCAAATTAGTATCCTTGGACTCCCAGAAGGTAAAGTTATTCAAGTTTCAGGAGATGACAATTTTTTGGCTAATTTATATCAAAATGCTGCGCTTTTTGTTTACCCTTCGCTTTACGAAGGGTTTGGGATGCCGCTGTTAGAAGCAATGGCACTTAAGTGCCCCGTTGCTTGCAGTAATACTAGCTCCATACCTGAAGTGGTCGGAGAAGCCGCCGAATTATTTGACCCCAATGAACCTGACAATATTGCTGAAGCTTTGCAGAAAATTTTGTTCTCGACAGAAAAAGCTGAAAAGTTAGTCCAACTCAGTACAGAAAGAATCAAGCTTTTTTCTTGGGAGACTTGTGCAGAAAAAACCAAAAAAGTCTACTTATCTCTGTTATAATTTTTGTGAACTAATGTAGATGAGGAAAACAGATGTCTCGTTTTCATTTAGCAGTTTTTAATTGCGAACGAATTTCCCTGTTTTTAGACAACTTTGATAAAATCAGGAACTTCGATCCAGAGCAAGATAAAATTTATATCTTAGACTGCTCTTCTAATCATAAACAAGAGCAAGAGAAAGTGGCTAAGTTCGTGCAAGAAAAAGGCTGGGAGTTCAACAAGCAAGTTCATTTTATAATTAGAAGAAATTGGGGGGTGGACCAAGGCGCTAGAATAGACTATTTAAGTTTATTAAGAGACAATTACTTTGATTCCTCGCCTAAATATATCTGGCAGTTTCAGGAACATTATCTCGATTTGACATCTCCTGCTAGCAGATATCCCGTAGAATTCCCCAAAATAGGAGGTCAAATTAAAGCCGATATAATTCCCGACAACCTGATCATAGATTTAGATGAATGCGAAAAAATCTATGAGGAAGATCCGACAGTTACCATGATTTATGCAGCTCGCTTAAAGATGACATTGTTTTCCCACACAGATGGCAGAGAGTGGTTTTACGTGGGTGGAGCCAACTATTTTATCCGAGCATCCTACGCGCTGCAAATCAACGAGAAAAATCTTTTGGATAGCTACAAAATGATTTATGTGGGCAAGCCAAATTGGGCTTTATTTGTGGAAATGGATCAAGGCTATCAGTTAACACGAAAAGGCGTGAAATGGTACGACTTAGTAAGTGGCTACAGTTTTGACCTGCCGGAGACATTAAGAAATTTGGAAACAGCCAACAATGTCGTTCTGCAGAAAGACAAAGCAAACACTCACGAAGATTATTACAGTCCCTTGTATGACCAATATCAACAACGTTGCTTGAAAGCTTTAAATACTCACCCCCTGTTCAGGGAAGTTTTAATCGGAAAGGCTCTTTTTGTAGATAGCATTAAGATCATATTAAGGAAGATTAAACGCAGCTTACTCCCGCAGAAATCAAAAAACTTAACAGTTCTTCAAGATGGTAAAATCAAAATTTTTTGACAATTATCGCAGTCTAAACCTATTTAGAAATTATGAACGGTACTAGAATTGCAGTCCTTCTAACTTGCTTTAACCGGAAACAAAAGACATTGGCTTGTTTAGAGGCTTTGTTCAACCAGACTCTCCCCGCCGATACTAGCCTTACCACCTATTTAGTAGATGATGCCAGCACCGACGGCATCGGAAGCTTTGGCTTGCGGCACGCCTGTGGTGGCTTTTGATGTGACGGGATTAAAAGATATTGTCGATCGCCAGCACAATGGCTATTTAGCTCAACCCTATGACAGTGAGGATTTAGCGCGAGGTATTGCATGGGTGCTAGAAAACCCGGAGCGACATCAAAAACTCTGCATTCACGCCCGTCAGAAAGCGGAAAAAGAATTCACCTTGGAGATACAAGCAAATCGCTATTTGTCTGTTTTTAACGAGGTTCTGTCAACTCCCAAGTCAAGATAAAAATCTGATTTTATTTGGTAAATTTTACCTTGCATATCGCTATAAGCCGCACAATTGGGAACAATGAACCGTACTAAAATCGCCGCGCTTTTAACTTGCTTCAACCGTAAAGAGAAAACCTTAGCTTGCTTAGATGCTCTTTTTAAGCAGGCACTTCCAGCAGATGTTGATATTTTAGCCTATTTAGTCGATGATGCCAGCACGGACGGAACCAGCGAGGCAGTTCGTCAAATCTATCCTCAAGTCAAGATTTTTTCCGGCGATGGGAACTTATTTTGGAACGGGGGAATGCGTGGGTCTTTCACCGAAGCAATGAAAGATGATCCAGACTACTACTTCTGGTTAAATGATGACACTCTTATTTATCCAGAAACCGTAAGTGTATTGCTAGAAACCACTCAAAAATTATCAGAAAAAGGAGAAACAAAAGTAATCATTGGCGGTTCAACCTGCGACCCCGAAACGGGTCAAACAACATACGGGGGTGTGGTGCGAAATAACCCTTTGCACCCATTCCGATATGGTATTCTAGAACCAACAAAAGAGCCTCAGATGTGCGATACTATGCACGGCAACTGCGTATTAATTCCCCGCAGTGTTGTGCAAATGGTCGGCAACCTTGATCCGGCTTTTGTCCATTATATTGGCGATTGGGATTATGGTTTACGAGCCAGACAGAAAGGATGTACAGTTTGGATTGCTCCTGGCTATTTAGGCACTTGTTCTCTCAACCCCCAGGTGACCAAAACGGCTGCTGATAATTTAAGTGAAGGATTGGATAAAATGAGCAAACCGAAAGGTTTATCATTCAAAGATACTACCCTGCAACCGGCTCAAGAGTGGAAAGTATTTACTCAGCGGCATGGTGGCTGGTTGTGGCCAATTTATTGGCTGCTACCTTATCGCCGGTTAGTTTGGCTTTCAGTGTTGAGTAAACTGGGATTGACTAAAAACAAAACTCAAGGTGAATAGGATGGTTGATAGAAATGAACTCCGCATTGCTTGGCTTGTCCCGGAAGTGGAACTGGGAGCTTACTGGCAGCCTGTTTTGAGGGAATTTACGAAAATTTTTAAGAATACTGTATTTTATACTGGTCGTGTTTGGTCTGGGTTCGATCCTACGCTGCCGGGAGCATCGGCAATTCAGTTGGTAGGGGAGACTAAATTTGTCGAGACGGAAAAGATAGAAACAGGATACGATCGCGGATTCATTGTAGTATCGCCTAGTATTATCGGCTATTTGCTAAAATTTAGACCTCATGTGGTCTTTCCCCAAGCTTTCTCTTTGTGGACTGTAATTGTTGCGTTCTTAAAACCGCTACTGAGGTGGAAAATTGCCATTATTTACGATGGTAGTTCCCCAAATACAGACTTTCGAGATTCCAGTTTTAGGACATTTGTGCGCCGCATCCTTGTGCGGTTTGCCGATGCTTTTGTTGCCAATAGCAATGCGGGGAAAAAATATCTGATAGAAGTTCTCAATGTACCGGAGGATAAAATTTTTACCCGAACCTATCTCGTACCTGATGCGGGAGCTTTGCTGAAACGATTGGATCAGACTCAGCCCCCCAACTTACAGTTAAAACGCCCGATTTTTCTGTATGTAGGGCGCATCACCGCGAGAAAGGGAATTAAAACGCTTTTAGAAGCTTGTGCTATTCTTAAAAATCAAGGTTATGTGGATTATTCGCTGTTGATTATTGGCAAAGGAGATCAACGCGAAGAACTGGAAGCATTTATTAAAGAGTGCGATTTTGAAGAGCAAGTAACGTGGGCGGGATGGGTAGAATATGGAAATTTAGGTGCTTATTTTCAGCAAGCTGATATTTTTGTGTTTCCTACTTTTGAGGATGTCTGGGGTATGGTTGTACCGGAAGCGATGGTGTTCGGGAAACCAGTGTTGTGTTCAAATGGTGCAGCTTCCTGTGAGTTAATTATGTCAGGTGAGAACGGTTATATTTTCGATCCGAGCAGTGCTAAAGAGTTAGCGGATAAAATGCAAATTTTTCTAGATAATCCTGATTTGATTGAGTCGATGGGAGAGCGTTCACGACAGATAATTTCTCAAAAAACGCCCGAAACAGCAGCTAAAGCTTACGTCGAAGTTACATCTTTTTTGACGGAGAATAGGTGAAGCAAGTTCGGCAACGGATTTTTTAAATGATTTAACGGAGGGATGGAAGAGGGTAGAGGGAAAAATTAGCAATTACCACTTAGCAATTACTACTTAGCCATGAAAGTTTTATTATCTGCGTTTGCTTGCGAACCGAATCTGGGTTCCGAAGAGGGAGTAGGATGGAATACTGTTATCCAATCTGCTAAACATCACGAAAGTTGGGTATTTACTCGCACGTTTTGTCGATCGTACATTGAAGCAGAACTAGAGCGGAACCCAGTGCCAAATCTGCACTTTGTTTATTTTGATCCGTTTGGGTGGAGCGAAGATTGGAAGGGGAAACAAGGATTGCTGCAACTTCACTACTATTTGTGGCAAATCTGGGCTTATTTTATCGCTCGTAAGCTCGATCGCGAAATTGGTTTTGACGTAGTACATCACGTAACTTATGTCAAACATTGGTCTCCCAGTTTCCTGGCGCTGTTGCCGCATCCTTTTATTTGGGGACCGGTGGGGGGGGCAGAAGCAGCACCAAAGCCTTTTTGGCAAGATTTTAGTCGCCGGGGCAAAATTTACGAAACGCTCCGAGCATTGGCTCAAAGCGTAGGAGAACGCGATCCGTTTGTGGGCCTGACGGCGCGCCGCAGTGCCGTGGCCTTAGCAACTACGGAAGAAACCGCTGCCAGACTGCGATTTCTCAAAGCAAAAAATGTGAAGATTTTCTCGCAAGTCGGTTTATCGCAGCAGGAAATTCAAGAACTAGAGAAATTTCCTACCCCGCCGGAGCAACCAATTAGATTCATCAGTGTCGGTCGTCTCTTACACTGGAAAGGGGTGCACTTAGGACTCCGTGCATTTGCGGAGGCGAAGCTGGAACAATCGGAATACTGGATTGTCGGAGACGGCCCGGAAAGGCAGCGTTTGGAAGCTTTGGCCACAGAATTGGGACTGGCACATAAAGTATTTTTTTGGGGAACTTTATCTCGCACTGAAACTCTTTCTAAAATGGGGGAGTCTCACGTTCTCCTCCATCCGAGTTTGCATGACTCTGGCGGTTTTGTGTGCACGGAAATGATGGGCGTTGGCCGTCCGACGATTTGCTTGGATTTGGGGGGGCCGGCTACTCAAGTGACGGAGCAAACGGGGATTAAAGTGGCTGCTACGGACCCCGATCGCACTGTGCAAGGTCTAGCAGAAGCTATAGTGTGTTTAGCCCAAGATCGTGAATTGCGAGATCGCTTGGGTCGATCGGGTCAAACGCGCGTCAGGGAAATCTATGATTGGGATGTTAAAGGTCTATTCTTTGCCCAATTGTGCGAAGATGTATTCGATGGAAAATCAGGATAACTTCTGATTTGTGCGATCGGGCAAAACAAAGAAAACTATATTTTTTCAGGCGGTGAAACGTGGGCGTTGCAATCATTACTGGCTCGGCGGGTTTAATTGGCTCTGAGGCCTGTCAGTTCTTTGCCAAACAAGGCTTAGATATAGTTGGCATCGACAATAATATGCGCCAGTTCTTTTTTGGTGCTGATGGTTCTACAAACTGGAACCGGCAACTGCTCGAAAAGTCCTTGGGTACCAAGTATTATCACTTAGATGTGGACATTCGGGACTATGAAGCGATTACCAATATCTTTCAGCGGTACGGCGAGTCGATCGAATTAGTCATTCACACAGCAGCCCAGCCCAGCCATGATTGGGCTTCCCGTGCTCCGAAAATAGACTTTACCGTCAATGCCAACGGCACTCTCAATCTTCTAGAAGTAACTCGCCTGTACTGTCCCAAAGCTGTTTTTATTTTCACTTCTACAAACAAAGTATACGGCGATACGCCTAACAGTTTGCCTTTAATTGAATTAGAACACAGGTGGGAAATTGAACCCGGACATACTTACGAAGGTGGCATTCGGGAAGATATGTCAATCGATCAGTGCCTGCACAGTTTGTTTGGTGCTTCTAAGGTAGCTGCTGACGTTTTAGTACAAGAATACGGTCGATATTTTAATATGAACACCGCTTGTTTTCGCGGCGGCTGTTTGACGGGTCCAAATCACTCAGGAGCTCAATTGCACGGCTTCCTCGCCTACTTGATGAAGTGTGCTGTCACGGGAACTCCTTACACCGTGTTTGGCTACAAAGGTAAACAAGTTCGTGATAACATTCATAGCGCAGATTTAATTTCGGCATTTTATGAATTTTATAAAGCTCCCCGAAGCGCCCAAGTTTATAATACAGGAGGAGGCAGGTACAGCAATTGTTCGATGTTAGAAGCTATCCAGATGTGCGAGGCAATTGCGGAACGCAAGTTTAATTGGACTTATGCTGAAGGAAATCGCATTGGCGATCACATTTGGTGGATTAGCGACAATTCCAAATTTTCCAGTCACTATCCTAACTGGAAAATGAAATATAACGTCAAACAAATCCTACAGGAGATTTATGAATGTAACCGCGAGCGTTGGCTGAAAGAGGATTCCCATGATTGAGGGGGGCAAAAAGAAGGTGCTGGGAATTTCGGTAAACGATTGAAGAATACAAAGTTAAACAAATCTTAGGGGAGATTTATGAGTGTAACTGCGAGCGTTGACTTAGAGAGGTGCTCCATGATTGATAAAGGGAAAAAGAATGTACTGGGCATATTAGTAAATGCCGTTAATTATGAAGCGGCTGTTAGCAAAATTATTGCAGCAGCCAGCGCCAGAAAACCAATGTCAGTTTCTGCTCTAGCCGTTCACGGGGTAATGACTGGGGTTCTCGACAGCACTCATCGTTATCGGATTAATCACATTGACTTAGTATTGCCAGACGGACAGCCGGTCAGGTGGGCGTTAAATTGGCTATACCATACGGGATTGCCCGATCGAGTTTGCGGGCCGAATGCGATGTTACAAATCTGCGAACGTGCGGCAGAAGAAGGATTACCTATCTATTTGTACGGCTCTCAAGCTTCTGTACTGGAAGCTTTATCTCGCAATCTCCGCCAGCGTTTTCCCAAGTTAATTATTGCTGGAACTCAGCCTTCTAAATTTAGGCAAGTTTCGCCCCAAGAGAAACAAGAAATTGCACAGCAAATTCGCAACAGCGGTGCAGCAATTACTTTTGTCGGTTTGGGGTGTCCGCGACAAGAAGTCTGGGCTTACGAATACCGGGACGACTTATCAATGCCGTTGATTGCTGTAGGTGCTGCTTACGATTTTCATGCGGGTAATTTGGCTAAATCTCCTGACTTTTTATCTAAAATAGGTTTGGAATGGCTGTTTCGGATGATTAAGGAACCTCGGCGCCTTTGGCAGCGGTATGTTTTTTTGAATCCGCTTTATATCTGGCTGTTTTTGCTACAAGCTTTGAAAATTAAACACTTCGACCCCACAGACGCCACGCCGCCTGTAGAAGAAGTATTATATGGTTGAAATTTAAAAGTTTCTTGTGAATTATGAGTGTTCACAAGAAAAAATAAAAAAAGCAAACACATCGTAACTAATCGTTTTGAGGTGCAACTGCGATCGCATATTCAAGAAAATTTATATCAAATCCGGTGGCATCCGAATTATAGTGGGAGTTTAAGAGCTCGCGATTTGGGTAGCGAGCTCTTAAACTCCCAGTGACATGATCCAAATATATTATTCCGATGCCACAGGAAACGATATTATGCCAGAAAACAATTTTTACATTATCTATGTGGTAAGCTGCGGACTGCACACCTTACATACAAAGTTTGTGCGTCAGTCTCGATCGAGTCAGGTGGATTCCTGGGTCAATAGTCGCATTTTGTTTGACTGTACTCCTGGCATGGACGATGAGCACAGGGAATCGCAAAAGTATGGTGAGTGTGTAACCAAACTTGATAATCAAGCCAAAAGTTTATTGCCCTTACCTCGATCTTGCTATGGCTTTTGTGCCACAATCCGGATCGAATCGTACTTGTTTTCATCAGCAGCAAAGATTGTTTTCAGCAGTAGCTTCCAAGCTTGGACTTTACTGTTTTCTTTGGGCTTTACTATCTGATGAGATGCCATTGAATCGAACACACTGAAAATTTTTCTTTCATCATTGATCCAAGTGTTGTCAAATTGGCGATAGTAGCCATTAAACTGGGTAGAAATTATCTCAAATCCTACTTTTTCACAGATAGCACGAAAGCTCTGCGGTGTGAAAAAATACAAATGCCTTGGTACATCTAGATGCATCCATGCAATCCCTGATGACTTCAGCCCAATACAAGAGTTATTTGGTACCTCCATCACCAATTTGCCGCCATCCACGAGCAACTGCATAGCATTGCGGAGTGCAAGTAAAGGATCTCTGGTATGTTCGAGTACGTGGTTCATCACAATTATGTCGTACTGTCGAGACTTGACTTCCGGGGGCAAAGATTCAGCAGTACCATAAAATACATTCAGCCCTCGCTGCTGGGCCAAAACCAAAGCTTGTCGATCGGGTTCTACGCCCCAGACTGTGTGACCATCTGCTTGCATTTCTTGCAGCAGGTGCCCATTGGCACAACCAATTTCTAAGATC
Organism: Microcoleus sp. LAD1_D3; assembly: GCF_036702135.1. Lineage (NCBI taxonomy): Bacteria > Bacillati > Cyanobacteriota > Cyanophyceae > Oscillatoriales > Microcoleaceae > Microcoleus > Microcoleus sp. LAD1_D3. The sequence continues at coordinate 22,939 of NZ_JAUBSB010000059.1, forward strand.
TCGGAGGAAGCAGTCCCGAACTGTTGCTTCCACCATTTACTGGTGACATCTACTCCGCGATCGAAACGCCAAGCTAGATGGGTACGCAATTTATCGAAGAAGGAAATAGAAGAGGCAGATACGAAGCCTGTAAAGTCTATATGATGAGTATAATACTCATCGATGTCGTAGAAGCTGGCGATTTTGTTGAGTTCGGGTAGAGGATGAATGCATCCAAGTTGTGACTTTTCACACCAGTACAATTGAAATGACTCATTGTTTAGAGGTCTGCGCCAATCACCGGGTATGAATAGCCACGGTTTCATACTCTGTCCCGATATCGGACAGACGACGGTAGGGCTTAAGCAATTTTGACTTTGCATTAGAGTTTTCATTATTTAGGTACTTGACGTACTAATAACCACTCGTGTTGGATGTCAAATCCAGAAATAAATTATGTGCCATTAACAATTGCAGAATCCGAAATACAGCAGATGACTGCCAAAAAAATATTAGGTTTCGGAAACACGATTGCTGCGGCGTGGTTTTCAGCTTACATCGAATTTAAGCTAACGCATTTAACTTGCTTTGTCACTTTGCATAAAAAAACTTCACATTCCGCGATCGGGCTGTGAGTAAGTTTTCATATATTTACGAATTCAGCAAGACTTCAAGTATAAATTAAGTTATAAAACTGGGTAGCTATGTAGGCGGCGATCGAGCCAACTAAAAACTTTCTTGCATTTGTACCTCAATAATATTGCTGAAATTTTTTGCGAAAGCGAAGTATAAAATTTGCGATTTCATAATATCGGTGGGCGCAAATGTTGCGCCCGCTACTGTTCCTTGATCTGAAAAATTAGCTCCCAGTTAAGTTGGGAAGCCAAACTGTTCTTTAATCTTCAGCACAAGAGCTGATTGACAAGCGCGCATTTTTATGAATTAGTAGCGAATGCCTCCTATCGATCGGCGTAAGCCCCGATCCGTTCTTTGATAAACCGGATATAAAAATGCCTGAAAGTAGACTTAATCACCCGGGGCATACCAAAGTCAATGGGCATCATACTTTCCGGCAACTTCCAATCCAAAACCTTGAGAGTTTCCGGCTGCAAAAGCGGAAAATCAATCGCTTCTAAATTCGAGCAAAGTCCCAATCTCATCGCCGCAGCTACAGTGGGAACCACCGCCGGATCAGCATTAATAATTTCAACTAAAGTTCTGTCCAAAGCAAACACATCATCAGACGCGGCCAAAATTCCCAAAAACTTAGGTTCGCCGCCACTTGGCCCGTTACCTTCGTGGCCGATAATGCCATCCAAAATCGTCAGATTTGGGTTAATTGCCCGGGCAGTTTCTACCAGCATTTCACCGAAGCGGGCGCTATCTTTTCCAGCTTCCATGTGCCACCAAGCCTTCATTTTGCCGGGGACGCAGCCGAACAAATTTTTCACGCCCATTGTCACCGTTAATTGAACGTGAGATTTTAGTTTTGGCAAATTAATCACTACATCCGCTTCCATTGCTTCTTTGCAAATTCGCAGATGATTGAAATCTTCGCTGACAGTTTCGTAGCGTTTTCCTTGAAACTCAACAACTGGCAAATTCAGTTCTTGCAACAGCGGCAAATAACCGTTGGCTTTGGCTACACCCATCGCGCTGCCAAAAGCCGGACTATCACCTAAAAACGGTTTTCCTCCCGCTTCAATGACCATTTTAGCCACGCAGTAAACTAATTCCGGGCGGGTGACACATTCTTTTGTAGGGCGAGAACCGGTGAGGAGATTGGGTTTGAGTAAAACCCGATCGCCCGATTTGACAAAAGCCGAGATTCCGCCCAAGGGTGCCAGCAAAGTTTCTAAAGATGCTTGCAAGATTTGGCGATCGTATGAATTGGCACGAATTAAACTAACAGCAGACATAATTAATTGTGAATAAATGTGTAATTGGTAATGTGTAATGGGTAATTGGTAATTTTTCCTCGCTATTAATTGTCAGCGATTCCCATTACCCCTTACCCATTACAGCTAACTAGCAACTCGGTTTAACTATCCATCGGCAATCTACCAACAGCAGCCCGCTGCATGGTACTAACTCGCAGCGAGTTAGAGAATACTCCTTGACCTTGCAGTTCAGGGATAGCAGGTTTAACTTCTACTTTTACCAACCGGGCTGTACAAATAAACACCGTTTGATCGGCTAAATGGAAAGTCAACCAAGGTTGACTTAACAAATTCATCACTTCCTTTTGGAATTCTTGTGCAGGCATCGGGATAGTAAAAGTTTCCGTGTGACCTTCCACATAATGAAATGTCACTTGAGTTGTGTTCTCTTTATCTTGAGTTAATTTTGCAAAAGAACCTGCGCGCATAAATCTTGCTCCCAAACTTTAGACTATAAAAAAAATCAGAATTAAATCTCAAAAAATTGAATTCTGAATTGTTTAACTTTAACCTGTGACAGGGCTTAGGCAGAACTCAGAAGGCTGAAGGCAGAATTAAAACGAGTTCAGCATTCTAGTTTCTACCTGATAGCTGCGAGGTCCTAAACGTTAGCAGAAGATGCCGGCATCGCACTCATTTTCTCTAAATCTAGAACTTTTGCCAAGTCTTCTGCACTCATTAAACCCCGTTCTAGGACAATTTGTCGCAAAGATTTGCCCGTTTCTAGGGATTCTTTGGCGACGGCGGCGGCGTTGAGATAGCCGATGTGAGTGTTGAGGGCGGTAACGAGGGCGAGACTGCCTTCTGCGTAAGCGAGACACCGATCGCCCTTAGCTTCAATTTTGGCGAGGCATTGTGTAGTCAAAGCGCTGATGGTATTGCCCAAAATTTCGATGCTGTGAATCAGATTGTAGGCAATCAGGGGCATCATCACGTTCAATTCTAATTGTCCCGCTTGGGCGGCAAGGGCGATCGCGCTATCGTAACCCATAACTTGAAAACAAACCATCGATGTCATTTCTGCCATCACAGGATTGTATTTTCCCGGCATAATTGACGAACCCGGTTGCACAGGAGGCAGTTGAATTTCTTTCAAACCCGTTTTCGGGCCGGAGTCCATCAAACGCAAGTCGTGGGACATTTTAACGCAATCCTGAGCGAGATTTCGCAGTGCACCGGAGACATTTACAAAGGGTGCCATACTCTGCATAGCAGCCATTAAATGCCTTGCTGGTTTCAGGGGGTGGTCGATTAATTCGGAGAGAATTTCAGCAACTTTTTGACAGTATTTAGGGTGAGTATTTAAGCCGGTTCCTGCCGCACTTCCCCCCAACCCCAGCGATGTCAAATCATCGGATGCCCTGTCAATTCTCAAGGTATGTTCTCTGAGAATTTGCGCCCAAGCGCCGAAGGTATCGCCGAGTCGAACCGGCACAGCATCTTGCATATGAGTGCGGCCGGATTTAACAATATCTTTGAATTCTTCTGCTTTGTTTTCTAGGGCGACTACGGCATCCGACAAAGCCGGAAAAAGAGTTTTTTCTAACGCCAACAATCCGCCGATCCGAATCGCTGTCGGAATCACATCATTTGTCGATTGACCGTAGTTTACATGATCGTTAGGACTAACGCGCTTGTAGTTGCCTTTTTCATCGCCCATAATTTCCAAAGCGCGATTTGAAAGAACTTCATTAACGTTCATGTGGTGAGAAGTTCCGGCGCCGGCTTGGTAGACATCAACTACAAATTGGTCGCGCAATTTGCCAGCTAGGATTTCATCGGCTGCTTGGACAATGGCTTGACTGATGTCTTGGGGAATGCAGCCGAGTTCGCCATTGGCGATCGCCGTTGCTTTTTTAATTAAAACACAAGCATCAACGTATGTTGATAAAGGCTTAATACCGCTAATCGGGAAATTTTCAACTGCGCGCAGGGTTTGGATGCCGTAGTAGACATTAGATGGGATTTGTTTGTCTCCCATCGAGTCGCTTTCGGTGCGGTAGCTGATGGTTGGGTGTTCGCTCATATCGCCTTGTTTGTGATGATTGGGAATTGGGATTTTTTTTAAGAATGCTGACTGCGACTCCTGTTTTACCGCGCCGGCGGGTTCAGTAAAATACAAGTCACGATTGTAAATAATTATCTCACACTCCGAGTTAAATCTCAAAGCTCAAATTTTAAATTAAGATTACTTCCCTAAAGTTGTGCAAGAGTAGTTGTGTAATTCCGAGTTTTTTAGATCGCCTACTTCTGTACTTAATCAGAGACAATTTGCGGGTTTAACAATAAATATCAAACCCTACTGCAGAATTTTGTTACAAAAATTCAAGTTAGATTTTTCGGAAAGTTGTTATATTTGGTAGCACAAACAATTTTGCAGCAGGCGAATTGCCAAAAATTATGCCGCGTTACCAAACCCTAGATGATGTTCCTACCCTCCAAGAGGCACTCGAAGGAATAATTGTAGAAGATTTAAAAAAGCTGAATGCACTGTTGTCGGGTGATCGTAAATTAACCCGCAAGGCTGACCTGGTTGCTGGGATTAAAGAGCAAATGCAGGGACAAAAACTCAAGCAAGTTTGGGCGCAATTAGACGACCTGCAAAAAGCAGCCGTAGCGGAAGTTATACATGGGCCAGGTGGTGGCTATGATGCCGATGTATTTATGGCGAAATACGGACAACAACCAGACTGGGGAAAGAGCGATCGCTATGGATACAACCGAGAACCATCCATACTATGCTTGTTCTTCTACGGCACTGCGATACCCTACGATCTTGAAGAAAAATTGCTGAAGTTTGTGCCAAAACCTCAAGCAACTCCCTTAAATCTGGTTGGTGATGTACTGCCAGATAATTTTATGGTTCGTGTAGAAAAACATAACTTTCGTACATCTCAAATAGAGGTATCCGAGTACGAACTTCCTTTGACTATTTTTGAAATGGAACGGGCAGCCCCAAAGGATTTGGAAGCAGTTTTGCGTCTGATTCAGTCGGGCAAAGTTGCCGTTAGTGAGAAAACTGCATTACCGGGTGCCGCAACTCTGAAAGCGATCGCCGCCGTATTGCAAGGGGGTGATTTTTATAACGACGAACAGCGCCAAGCTACCTTGGAAAAGGGCGATATATTCTACGAGGTTGGTAATATCAAATCCTTTGCTTGGGCCGCGATCGCCCAAGGGAGCAAATTCGCCGAACTATCGGGCAAAAAGCTAGTTTTGACCAAAGCGGGACAGAAAGCTTTGCAAGAATCACCTGCCAAAGGATTACAGACAGCATGGAAGCGCTGGTTAAAAACAAACACTTTTGATGAATTTCGCCGCATTGATGCGATTAAAGGACAAACCGGCAAGGGCGCGCGCGGCATGACAGCGGTGGCGGGACGGAGAGAGGCGATCTCCTCAATTCTAGCAGAATGCCCTGTCGGTAAATGGATTCTGTTTAGCGAATTTAGCAGGTATATGTTGGCAACGGGAAATCGGTTTGAAGTAACGCGCGATCCCGAAAATCTCTATATTTCGGAATTTGGGTATGGTAACTTAGGATATTCTGGCAGTCACGATTGGCATATCCTGCAAGAAAGATATATGCGCTGCCTGTTGTTTGAGTATGTTGCTACCCTGGGAATAATTGATGTTGCCTATGCCGATCCGTCCCTCGTACCCAGCGATTTTGACGATCTTTGGGGTACGGACGATTTGAGATTTCTCAGCCGCTACGACGGCTTAATCTCTTTTCGCCTGACAGCTTTGGGGGCTTACTGTTTGGGATTGACTCAGAATTACACTCCGCCAGCAATTGAGTTCCGTCAAACACTCCGCGTACTGCCCAATTTAGATATTGTTGTAGCAGGAGAAGGCATCGCGGCATCAGATGCGATCGTCCTCGATCTCTATGCTAAAAAAGTTTCAGATGTCGTCTGGCAACTCGATCGACAAAAGTTATTTACTGCCATTGAAGCTGGATACCCGCTAGCAGAATTTAAAGAAGTTTTAGAGACAAGAAGTATCGAACCGCTACCCGAAACCGTACAGCGATTTTTGACGGATGTTACAGAACGATCTAATAGTTTGCAAGATGCAGGAACTGTCAAGTTAATCGAATGTGCTAACCCCCATTTAGCAGTGTTGATTGCCAATGATTCCCGTACCAAAAAATTCTGTCAGCTAGCGGGCGATCGCACTTTGGCGGTTCCATTGTCCCAGGAAACTAAGTTTCGCAACGCCCTGCGGCAAGTCGGCTACGTCTTACCCCAGCGGGATAAATAGCACTCGCGCCAGGGTGCAGCAGTCCGATACAAATCCTGAAATTTATTGCAGGGACAATCGCCCGACTGCTTCCCCCCTACAAGTATCTAAAACCAATTAAAATTATCTGCATTTATCTGCCTTTTATATCGTTTCCGGTTGCATCGGAATCATAAAATCGAGTCAACAGTTAACAGTCAACAGTCAACAGTCAACAGTCAACAATCATTCCGGTGCAACCGGAATTGATATTATCTGCGATCGCAACAACCTATGAATTATGTTCCCGAAAATGCTTTGATCGTGCAAAGCGATCGATCGATCTTACTAGAAGTTCACGCCCCCACAGCACAACAGGCGCGAGAAGCGATCGCCCCCTTTGCCGAATTAATCAAAAGTCCCGAACACATCCACACCTATCGCATCACGCCCCTCAGCGTGTGGAATGCGCGGGCGGCGGGAATGCCTGTTGAAGAGGCGATCTCCGCTTTGCGAAAGTATGCCAAGTATCCCATTCCTGAGTCCGTAGCGCAGGAAATTGAACTGTTGGGGGCGCGGTATGGATTAACTGTAATTGAAAGAATCGATGCGGCTAACCCCGATTTACAACTGCGAATTGCCGATTTGCCCCTAGCGGAATTGCTGGTACGGGACGATCGCGTCAAACCGATGTTGGGGAAGCGCATCTCTGATATTTGCTTTCAAATTGATGCCGGGAATCGCGGCGTACTCAAGCAAGCTTTGCTAACGGTGGGCTATCCGGCAGAAGATTTGGCTGGATATGTCGAGGGTGCCGAATTAGGGATTTCTTTGCGCGATCGAACTTTAGCGGACTTGCCCTTTAAGTTGCGTGCTTATCAACACAAAGCCGCAGAAGCATTCTATCAGGATGGGGACGTAAAAGGTGGCAGTGGGACGATCGTCCTACCGTGCGGGGCTGGTAAAACCATAGTCGGGATGTTAGCGATGAGTTTGGTAAAGCAAAAGACACTCATCCTCACCAGCAGTTTGACTTCTGTGCACCAGTGGCGCAGGGAAATTTTAGACAAAACGAGTTTAACTGAGGATGCGATCGCTGAGTACAGCAGTGTCACCAAACAGACGGCTGCTGTCACCCTATCGACTTACCAAATGCTAAGTTATCGATCGAATAAAGATGATGAATTCCCGCATTTCGAGTTGTTTAACGCCCAACCGTGGGGACTGATTATTTATGATGAAGTCCATCTATTACCTGCACCGATATTTCGGATCACCGCTGAACTACAAGCACGACGCAGGTTAGGTTTAACTGCGACATTGATTCGCGAAGACGGGAAAGAAGGCGACGTATTCACGTTGATTGGGCCCAAGCGCTATGACGTACCTTGGCGCGAATTGGAAGGACAGGGATTTATTGCCACTGCCAATTGTACGGAAATCCGGGTCGCCCAAAATGAGGCGGAAAAAATGGAATATGCCCTAGCGCCCCGCCGCAGCCAGTTTCGGATTGCTGCGGAAAATCCGGGTAAGTTGGATGTGGTACAAAGTTTGTTGCAAAAGGAGGCGGGACACCGTATTTTAATTATTGGTGAGTATCTCGAACAGTTGGATGCGATCGCCAAAATTACCGAATTGCCTCTAATTACGGGGAAGACAAAACAGGCAGATCGCGATCGGTTATACGAAGCATTCCGTCACAAAGAGATTCCCGGATTAATTCTATCTCGCGTGGGCAATTTTGCCGTCGATTTACCCGATGCCGATGTGTTGATTCAAGTATCGGGAAAGTATGGTTCTCGCCAAGAAGAAGCGCAGCGCCTCGGACGAATTCTCCGCCCCAAACCCGACGGACACAATGCCAGCTTTTATACATTAGTATCGCTACAAACTTGCGAGGAAGATTTTGCGCGACACCGCCAACTGTTTCTGACTGAACAGGGCTACAACTATCGCATAGAAGTTCAAAAAGATGTTTAGTCAGCGATCGATAAATTCTTGGTAAAACTGCTCATGCAAACCTAAGAAATTATCCATCCCCTTCTTTGTCAGATACCCGCTCTTCTTACCAGTGTGCGGGTTTTCTACGTAGCTATAAATTACTTTTGAAACATTAGGATTCTCGCTCCACCTAATGTTGAACGCTGCATAGTTTGGGAAAAAGGTCATTTCTGCATAAGCATCAATGTGGTCATGTATCCACCATGCCAATGCTGTCCAATCTTCAGTGCGTTCATAGTAAGGGATGAATGATGTAACAACAATACATACTGTTGCTCCCATATACCCATCTGAATCTTTTACGTCCCAGATATGTTCTGCATAGTTTGCCTCATTACTGGCACAGTTGTACTGATTTTTATTCTCTGCTCCTTTGGCGTTCACCGCACAAGAACGATAGGCTGAGCGGATACTAATCCGACCAAGCGCATCTTGAATTGGTTCAAGCACCCTCTCACACAAATTCTTTCCTGCTGCGATCGCCAAGTCAGGATCGCTAGGAATGTTAGGGATACCTTCAATTTGAGAGATTTCTGAATAAAGAAACTCACGCATGAAAAAACTCTTAGAGAGTTGAACCCGTCCTAGATCTTCCAAAGCTTTAACAGTTTGTGGCTTTCTCATAGATTGAACTACAGCAATTAGAGGTGAATAGCTTGATGTTAAACACTGGCAGATAATTTAGAAGCATTGTTGCAGCCAAAAGCGAAGCCCGCTAACTGATAATTGTACCGCAGATGCGGTACATTACATGATAAAGTATAAAAATACCGCAACTTGCCCATGTCTATCCACCCCTTCTTACCCCTGTCGGAATCTCCTGTTCTCGATCGACGGCGCACCACCCGACTCAAACATCTTACTCGTCGCACTTAAAAAAGCGATCTTTGATTACTTGCTACTGACTGGTTTAAGTATGTAGGGTTTGTTCTGCCCACAAAAACAGCCCACCTTCAACGATTAAAACCAAAGAGGTGAGGAACTTCGAGCAGTTATATTGTTGAACTGGCTAAAATCAAGAAAGCTCTCACTTTTGAGAGTATTGATAAAATAGGTAGGTAATGCAGTAAATATAACAAATATGAAGGAAAAAATTAATGAAACAAACTATTAACATCGAACGAAAACTGTTACAATATTTGCGACTTCTCCCGCCAGAAAAACAACAAGAAGTCCTCGATTTCGTGCAGTTCTTAGTACAGCGCTCGCAACAAGTAAAACTGTTACAAAATGCTCCTTCTGATTTTAGTATTTCGCCAGCGGAACCAACACCTCCCAAGCGATGGTTTAGAGATTTTTTGACGAGAATATTAGAAGCTCCTAAAATATTAGAACTGTCTAGGGAGAGCGCCACCCAACAGGATTTAACCGCTGCCCAATTAACCGAGTTTTTTGTACTCGACGGCGAAGACTATTTAATTGACCCAGCTACTACTCGCAGCCACGACGCTTTTTTGAAAGGTTACGCACCCGAAGACGAAGGACTTTATGACGACTATTGAACCAGGTGATTTTTGGGTGGCAAAGATTCCCTTTACAAATGGCGCCGACTATAAAAAACGCCCCATACTTTTGCTGTGGTTGGATGGGGAGGATGTTGTAGCAGCCGCCGTCACCTCTGCAAAACCCCGCAGCCAAACTGATGTATTTCTTAATGATTGGTCTGTCAGCGGTTTGCGCGTTGCTTCAACAGTGCGTTTGTCTAGATTAGATTGTTTGGAAAAGTCTTTGTTGCTAGCGAAAATCGGGCAAATTTCTCAAGCAGATGCAGCAGCAGTGAAACAAGTCTGGGAGTTGTACGTTAAGCCTCAATTTTAATCATAATTCGATCGCCCTCAACTCCCCAACTTCCCTCAACTCCCCCCTCCCATCCCCCAACAGCCCAACAATACTTAATAAAAACTTTATAAAACTTACCATTTCCGCATAGATTAGAGTTATCCTAGAAAATCCAGCAATCCTGCAAAGCGTCAACCTTCTCGTCACTTATCCAGTGGTTCGATGACTCAAACCCAAAGCACTAAAACCGCCACCCCAACTGCAATTTATTCCTTGACAATTGCTCCCGCCTGTGTATTGCGGGGTCGATCGGCGATCGCACAAGCCGGAGATGCGATCGCCCGTTTCGGAAAGCGGCCGCTAATCGTCGGCGGCAGCAACTCCCTCGCCGCCGCCCAACCCTACCTGCAACCAATCCTCGAACAGCAGCAGTTAAAATCCGCCGAAACAGCATACGGCAAGGATTGCAGCGAAACCAGCCTCGAAACCCTCCGCGAAGCAGCCCAAACCCATCAAGCCGACTTCATCATCGGTGTCGGCGGCGGCAAAGCCTTAGACGCAGCCAAACTCCTCGCCCATCAGTGCAAAATCCCGATCGTCACCATACCCACATCAGCAGCCACCTGTGCCGCTTGGACAGCCCTTTCTAACATTTATTCAGAACAAGGTGCATTCCAATACGATGTCACATTAGCCAGATGTCCCGACTTATTAATACTCGACTACGGCTTGATTCAAACCGCACCGCAGCGGACATTAGTAGCAGGAATTGGAGATGCGATCGCCAAATGGTACGAAGCATCAGTCAGCAGTGGACACTCCGAACAAACCCTGATTATTTCGGCCGTTCAACAAGCTAGAATACTGCGCGATATTTTATTCCAAAAATCAGCCACCGCCCTCAAAGAACCCGGTAGCGAAACCTGGCAAGAAGTCACAGATGCAGCCGTATTGCTAGCAGGAGTAATCGGCGGAATTGGCGGCGCCCAATGTCGCACCGTCGCCGCCCACGCCGTCCACAACGGCCTAACTCATCTATTAGCAAGTCACGGCACATTGCACGGCGAAAAAGTTGCCTACGGCATTTTAGTACAACTGCGACTAGAAGAAATGCTGCAAAACAATCAACTCGCCGCTAGCGCCAGACAGCAACTGCTAAAATTCTATGCCGAGATTGGATTACCCCAAACTTTAGAAAACCTGGGACTCGGAGACATTACCATAGCAGAATTGCAGCGCGCCGCCGACATAGCCTGCAATCCCAATTCCGACATCCACCGACTGCCTTTTAAAGTTGTTCCCCAACAATTAATGGCAGCGATGGTTTCTACCACCGCACCTGTGGGAGAATTAAAGATTAAGAATTAAAACAGTTTGTAGTAAGGACTTTAGTCCTGAAAAGGCTGTGCTAGCAAGGACGGAAGTCCTTACTACAAACCAGGAAAACTGACAACTGACACAAAATAAATGACCTTGGATTGGATTAGCCCTGCTGACAGGTTGCAAAAACTACCGCCCTACGTATTTGCCCGTCTCGACGAACTCAAAGCCCGCGCCCGCGAACAAGGACTCGATTTAATAGACTTAGGAATGGGAAACCCCGACGGTGCCACTCCTCAACCAGTAGTAGAAGCCGCCGTCGCAGCCATCCAAAATTCTGCCAATCACGGCTATCCACCCTTTGAAGGAACTGCCAGTTTCCGCCGTACTATTACTAAATGGTACAGCCGCCGCTACAACGTTGAACTCGATCCAGAAAGCGAAGCATTGCCTTTGTTGGGTTCTAAAGAAGGTTTAGCACATTTTGCGATCGCCTATATCAATCCAGGGGACTTAATATTAGTACCAAGTCCTGCTTATCCCGTATTATTTCGCGGGCCAATCATTGCCGGTGCAAAAGTTCACAACATCATCCTCAAACCAGAAAACGACTGGGTAATTGACTTAGCCGACATTCCCGACAGCGTAGCCGAACAAGCCAAAATACTTTATTTCAATTATCCCAGCAATCCGACTGGAGCAACAGCACCCCGCGAATTTTACAAAGATATTGTTGCTTTCGCACACAAACATCAAATCTTGCTGGTTCACGACTTGTGTTATGCGGAATTAGCCTTTGACGGCTATCAACCGACAAGTTTATTAGAAATTCCCGGCGGGAAAGAAATCGGCGTCGAATTTCACACCATGTCCAAAACCTACAATATGGCCGGCTGGCGCGTCGGTTTTGTAGTAGGAAATAGCAAAATTATTCAAGGTTTGCGGACATTAAAAACTAACCTAGATTACGGTATATTTTCCGCTTTGCAAACAGCAGCAGAAACAGCACTGCAATTGCCGGACAGTTACTTGCACGAAGTGCAGAATCGTTACAGGACTCGCCGGGATTTCATGGTGGAAGGATTGGCAGAATTAGGGTGGAATATTCCCAAACCTCTGGCTGCAATGTATCTTTGGGTTCCCTGCACTCTGGGCATGAGTTCGACTGATTTTGCCCTCAATGTTTTGCAGCAAACGGGTGTTGTGGTGACTCCTGGCAATGCTTTTGGGCCGGGCGGCGAAGGATATGTGAGAATTAGTTTAATTGCAGATTGCGATCGGCTGGGAGAAGCATTGCGGCGCATGAAACAAGCAAACATTCGCTATCAATAGTTATTGGTTATTGGCGATCGGCCGCTCACTCTGCATCAACTCATTATTATGTTGATGGTGACACCCATTATCCCCTAAACATAATAATGAGATTAACAAGCTCAGGCGCATATAAATTGTACAGTCAAGTTTGATGAAATTATTATGGGGTGTCCCGCCCGCCCGAAAAATATAACGCCAGGTGCGGGACAGCCTAGTGCGTAGGATGCCCCGGAGCAGAATAAACCTGTTAAAATCGAAATAATAAATCTCCGAGCCACTCTACAAATTGATTTAAGAGTGACTCTCTATTTTGTGGCAAGGTTTAAAACATCCGTGGATGTACGATGTCCGACGCCGTGCCTCCTTAGTTATACTTAACCAAGATCATTAAGAAAGCATTTTTGCCAGGCCTGTAATCGAATCTAAGTTAAACAACATCCGCAACCTTTTACAAGAATTAGGCAACTCAGTCTCTAGCTTAGTCAACTCGTCCCCGGATGTTTTTGCTGATTCGGGGATTCAATCTTGCCTACAGGATTTTTTAACTGTTTATCAAGAAGCCGTCCAACGCCTAGAAAATCCTAGTTTTCGGATTGCTACTCTGGGCACAACTTCCTCTGGAAAGTCAACGATTGTTAACGCGCTGATTGGTCGAAAAATTGCCCCGATTGAAGCCGGAGAAATGAGTGGGGGTGTATTAACCATCAAACATTCTCAAGAACAGAGATTAATGATTGCAGAAACGGAAGATGCTGCTTGGGATACTGGTGAATGGACAGGCTTAAGCGATGAGGATTTATACCAGCGAATTAGCACCGTGATGCACTCCTATCACGCGGCGCGGAAAAAGCGTGAGTATGTTGCGCCACAAATAACCGCTCAGGTTCCTCTTTTACCTGCTTGTGATGCTTCTTTGCTAGGTTTACCCAGCGGAATCGGAGTTGAATTGATTGATTGACCGGGATTGAAATCAGTTCAAGACCGGGCTAACTTAGCAACTATCCAAAAGCAAGTTAATAAAGCTTTTAGTTTAGTGGCTTTGGACTATATGCAGGTAGATGATGACCACAGAAAACGCCTAAGTAAGTCGGTGCGAAAAAACCAAACTATGTTAATAAAATAAGTAAAGACAGGGAATACGTCTACCAAGGTAACTCAATATATGGGCGCTAGATTAAGGATATTTCTGACA
>NZ_JAUBSB010000060.1:0-36671 GCF_036702135.1 Microcoleus sp. LAD1_D3
CTCGAATGCAGGAACCTCGCTCTGTCTTGAAAGCTAAACTGCGGGCGTGATTAAGCCTTTTTCAGTGCCATTGGACTTTAATCCTCATAAAATTCTGAGCACTTCCGTCATCACTCCAAACCTATAACGGTGATTTTACCGGAAATTATATAATAGCTCGATCGCCTGCACCGAATTATTATGCTGCGCCGCACTCATCTGTTAAACAACTTTTCAACTGGAGACTTCGCTTGATTTTTCCAGCTTGGTTTCCCGCACAAACAAGAAAAGCGGGAAAGCACATGAAAACGAAACAAGCAAACCCAGAAGTATGTACAGCCCTACAAAACTTATATCCAATCGTTTTGACTCAGCGTACATCCAAGTGCTTCCTGCTACAGTTGCGATAAACAAATCTAAACTTACCGATTTCGCAGCAAGATTAGCCGAACTCTCTTTTACAAAGTCGAGCAAGCCAGCATTGTTAAAAAACTGCAAGTTATAGTACCAAGGCAGCACAAGCCCCAGAATTGCTAGGATGAGATAAATGATTCGCTTAACGCTCATAATTACCTTAGCTGTTCTTCGATCGACTGTATTAGCCTACTCGTTAACAACCAATCCTTACTTCTTCTGCGGGCAGTTCGGATGAATGCCCCCCTGCAAACAAATGTAAGCAATTTGACTTTTATCTAAATTCTTAGCCTCCGCAAAATCAACTCCTAGGAATCGACCGGATTTACTACCAGTCGGATTTTGAATAAATTGATCCGAAGCTGTTTTGCCCAGAAACACAGCGCCTTTAAAATTCGCTCCCGCTAAATTCGCGCCCCTAAAATCAACCGAACTCACCTCCGCATTCCGAAAATTCGCATCTTGCAACCGAGCATCTTTAAAATTCACGTTGGTGAGTTTAGTCGAAGTCAAATCGGCATTTTGTAAGTTTGCGCCGCTCAAATCAGCACCGGACAAATCAGCACCTTGCCATTCCGATTTAGACAAATTTGTCAAGGACAACTGAGCGCCTTGAGCCTTCACTTTGCCCAAACGCGCACCTGACAAATCTGCTCCTGACAAATTCGCGCTTCCTATATCTGCTCCGGTAAAACTTGCATTTTTTAACAGTGCTTCCTGTAAATTTGCTCCAATTAAAATAGCACTGCTGAAATTAGCTGCATTCAAATTGCCGTTTGACAAATTAGCTTTGTTCATGACAGCGCGCACAAAAGTAGTGCGGTTCATTACAGCACTGTTCAAAGACGCCCCGGTCAAATTTACTCCTTCCAAATTAGCGCCGCTCAAGTCGGAAATCCAATCGTCAAATGTACCCGGACGCCTGTCTTCGCCGGTGCCGTAAAAGCGAGTTCCCTGCAAGCTGGCATTGGTTAAATTGGCATTTCTCAACTTAATTCCCGACAAGTCAACTTTGTTTAAAACTAAAGTAAACTGAGACGGGCCGGCAGGACTTTGAGCTAAATCCGTGCGGCTGAGATCGACACCGTTGAGTTGGCTGCTATACACTGTGAGAATTTTGCCGATCGCCCTTTGTACTGTTCGCTGGCGGGCGGCGGCTAACTCGCGTTCCGGGGCCTTGCCGCCAAAGCGCAGGGAATCGAGGTCGTTGCTGAGGGCTTGATTCAACCGCTGCAAGTCAGGCAAAGCTTTCGGGCCGCTACTGACTAAAGCTTGCTGGATCGCGTCCAGCATGGCGCGGTTGTCTTCTTGAGCTAGCAAATCCGCTAACAGAGGTACGGCGCGGGAGTCTTCCACGGCCCCCAAAGCCAAAATAGCCGATCGCCTGCCGGATGCCCCGCTAGCCGATGTGGGAGACAATTTGCTAACTAAAGCTACAAATAATTCGTCATTCCGCTGCCGGGAATCCCGCATATTTGCTTGAGTTTGAGTGTAGATGAGAGTGCCGACAAACAAAGTTAAAATCAATCCCGCGCTGCCGATGGTAACTATCACTAAAGTTGTGCCTGGGTGTTGGCGCATCCAATTCCACAAACTGGCATTTACTTTCACGCCCGTTTGCGGAGTCACAACCAAAGCCGCAATCTGCGCGTCTTCCTCTGTCCAATCCTGAGTCTGGACAGGATTGGCAGACTGTTGATTCGATCGAGCGTTGACAACCAAAGTATTCGCGAGGCGATCGTGTCCCGCTTGCCGTTTGTAACGCCATGCAACAGCGCCGTCTGCGAGCATTGCCAAGCCGCTCAACCCCCCTAAAATCAGCAAATCAGGAAACGCCCCGCTCAAGCGCCAAATGCCGTAAGCGACGCCCAGAGGCACTCCCCAGCGCCCCAAACTTTCGCGAATTAGCACTTGCCCAAAACCCGGAGGAGTACCCGACGCTGTGACAACTTTGACGCCAAACCAGCGTTTGGGAAGAGTTTGACCGGTTCTGGCGAGCATAAACAGTTGCCACCCCGCTAAAACTGCCGGTGCCAGCAGCGCCCCCGACCAGAATAGATTAGTTAGGGGTGCGACTCTGGGGCTGCGATCGCGCACGGGTATGCCCAAAGTACGGGCGACGGTTTCGGATGCTGCTGCTATGGAGGAATTAAGCGGCACGGTTTGAGATTCCTTGTTGACCAATGCCCCGATACTGAAGGGAACGAGGGCGCTGGCGGCAATTAACGAAATTTCCACGGCCCAAGCGCCGCACCTGCGAACCAGCAGTGGCATTTGCTTGGATTGTGTTGGCCAAGACGGATCGGGTTGATTGATGCCGCTGGGCGCGGTGGGGTTAGCCATATTTAGAAATTCCTATTATTTGTCGTTAGTATTTGAGGACTGGGGGGAAATTGCCAATTTATACGCTATGTAGATTAGCACTCCGAGAACGGCAAGAGTCATCAGCGCTGAAATTAGCTGTACGATGCTATTGAAGACTGTCAGGACAATTATCGCTCCGACGGCAAAGGCTGCCACCTGCCCCGGTTTAGGGAGTCTTTGAAACTTGTCCAGTAATTGATTGTATAAGGTTCCGACGGCCTGATAGCTGCCTGGATTTTGTGTGATGAGTGGCGATCGTTCTAGTTTAGCTTTTAGTTCTCCGAACGCTTGCTGCCAATTGAAATTATTTTGAGGATTCATAAAAAAATTCGGAAGTTAGTTTAGATTAATGTGTTTGGAACCGCAATTATCCCCTACCGTCAAAGAACTAGAACCAAATGCCATTGTGTGAGGAAACATGAAGATCCATTATCCGGGCGATCGCGGCAAACTGTGGTTTAGCTCGATCGTGACCCTAGCCTTGGCAATGATTTTAGCGGATGCCGGTGCCCTTCGGAGCCAACCGCTACAAATTGCTCCGGGATTTCCCGAACCGCTGGGAGTTTCTGGAGTTTCCGGCGGCCCAAACAATAGCGGCGACTGCGGTTTTGTGTCCCAAGGACCGAACCACGTCATCGAAGTAACGCAGGATTTGCCTTACTGGCGGATTGCAGTACAAACCGCTGGAGCTCCAAGTTTGATGATTCAAGGGCCGAGGGGGCGTTTCTGCGTCCTGCCGCCGAATGCTGCTGCGGGGAATGTAGAATTTTCCGGTTATGGGGACAAGGGGACTTATGTTATTTTTGTGGGCGATCGATCTCAAGGTCAACACCCTTACTCTCTCTCTATTTCCCAAAAGCGAAATTAACAATACAACGGGATTAGGACGCTTGCTGTGAGAAAAGGGCTTTTTTGCGATCGTCAAGAAGCCTGCTTTTTAACAGCCAGTGCGTTAACTAGGGATTTCCTATCAATTTTGTATTTGGTCTTTAACCCACTTCCGAAACAATCTGAGAGTTTGACTCGTCCCCGCTGTTTGGCTTTGTTCGCAATATTGAGAAATAGCTGCAATAATAGGCAGATTGGGAAAAGTCGGACTAATTTCCGATTCAACATATTTCCCATCTTGAAGCACATTAATCAGAAGCTTCTTATTTTCATAGCGCCAGATTTCAGGTACTCCCAGCGCCTCGTAAGCGTCCAGTTGAGTCTTGGAAGTTAAATCGACTTCAATTGCTAAGTCAGGCGGCGGATCGATGGTTAAGTCTATCCGCTTTTTACCAATCATTAGAGCATAATTCTGAATGTAAAAGCAGTTATCAGGTTCAATTCCTTGTAACATATTTTTTCGCTTAAAAGTCGTCGAACCAAAACATTCTCGATCAATTTCAAGTTCTTCGAGTAATATTTTGACCATATCACCAATAAGTTCCTTATTGAATTCATGTTCGGGTAGTGGCATCCTAATCTCCAAAGTTCCTTGACTGTAAGCTATTCTGGAGCCACGGTGTTCTCCCAACTCTTCTAAAATTGCTTCAAATGCCGGCCAGTTGACATCATGGAACAGCACTCTCTGCCCTGGGGGTACACTGATTTGTTTTAATTGCAGCGTTACCATTTGAATCTCCGATTTATTTAAGTTTATGATAACTTGTCTGGATCGGTAATTGGGCCTTGGGAAACAGTCAGGTTTGTAGTGAGGACTTCAGTGATCAAAGCCTCATTTGGTCTTTAACCCACTTGCGAAACAATCTGAGAGTTTGACTCGTCCCCGCTGTTTGGCTTTGTTCGCAATATTGAGAGATAGCTTCAATAATTGGCAGATTTGGAAAAGTCGGACTAATTTCCGATGCCACATATTTCCCATCTTGAAGCACATTAATCAGAAGCTTCTTATTTTCATAGCGCCATATTTCAGGTACTCCCAGCGCTTCGTAAGCGTCCAGTTGAGTCTTGGAAGTTAGATCAACTTCAATTGCTAAGTCAGGCGGCGGATCGATGGTTAAGTCTATCCGCTTTTTACCAATCATTAAAGCGTAATTCTGAATGTAAAAACATTCATCAGGTTCAATACCTTGTAACATACTTTTTCTCTTGAAAGTCGTCGAACCAAAGGGTTCAAAGTCGATTTCTAGTTCCTCAAACAAAATTTTTACTAAATAACCAATAAGGATTTTAGCTTTCTCATGTTCTGGTAGTGGCATCCTAATCTCCAAAGTTCCTTGACTGTAAGCTATTCTAGAGCCACGGTGTTCTCCCAACTCTTCTAAAATTGCTTCAAATTCCTGCCAGTTGACATCATGGAACAGCACTCTCTGCCCTGGGGGTACACTGATTTGTTTTAATTGCAGAGTTACCATTTCAACCTCCGATTTATTTAACTTTATTATAACTGATGAAATTTTTGAACTTTAGGGGGCGCACTGCGAACCTTACTGATATGATAACTGGCGCCAAAAATATAGCAATTTAATCGGCTATTTTTTGCTGCTTGTAAAGTTCCTTAAACTTGCGCTGCTGCTCGTTGTGATCTACGATCGGAGAGGGATAATGAAGAAGTCGGCGTTCTAAAGGTGAAATATTTCCTGTTAGCAAAGCTTTAGTATCAACGCGGCGCAATTCTGGCACCCAGTGCCGAATATATTCGCCCTCCGGGTCAAATTTCTGAGCTTGACTGGCGGGATTGAATATTCGCAAAGGTTTCGGGTCCATGCCGCTAGATGCACTCCACTGCCAGCCGCCATTATTAGCAGAAAGGTCGGCGTCTATCAAATTTTGCATAAAGTATTTTTCCCCCCACTGCCAGTTAATAATTAAGTCTTTGGTGAGGAAGCTGGCGACTATCATGCGGCAGCGATTGTGCATCCAACCTGTCTGATTTAACTGTCGCATTGCTGCATCGATAATAGGATAGCCAGTTTTGCCTCGACACCAAGCTTGAAAAAGCTTTTCATCGTTCTCCCACGGAAAGTCTTTGAATGCTTGACGGTAGGGGCCGTCTGCTAATTCTGGGAAGTTATACATGGCTTGTTGGTAAAATTCCCGCCACGCTATTTCCTGTTGCCAAGTGCGGATGTTGGTGCACGCTTCTTCGCTGTGGCAAGTGTCCATTACTATCTGAGTAGCTTGCCAAACAGTGCGGATGCCTATTGCACCAAACTTGAGGGCGGCGCTGAGTTGGGAGGTGCCGCTAACTGCAGGGAAATTGCGCTGTTCTTGATATTGGTAAATTGCCCGATCGCAAAATTCTTCCAACTTTTCTCGCGCTGCATCTTCTCCGGGTTCTATTACTAATGGATTCTCCCAAATAAATCCCAAACTAGAAGCAGTGGGCAGTGTTTCAATTGCACCTGCTTGGGTAGCGAGTTCTTGTTCTTCTGCACTTAATCCGGTCATTAATTCCAGATAAGTTATCGGCAGTGTCTCTACGGGTTGGGCTTTGGGTTTACTGTTCCATTTTTTCCAAAATGGTGTATAAACTGTGTAGGGTTGTCCTGTACCGCTGCGAATTTCGTCTGGGGCGTGCAGGACTTGATCCCAGAAATTTTGAACTTGAATTCCTGCTTGTTGGAGGGCGTTTGATACGGAGATATCGCGCTGTTTTGCGTAGGGTTCTACATCCCAGTTCCAAAATACTGCTTGAGCATTTATCGCTGTTGCTAATTTCGGTATTCCGAGAATCGGGTCATCTTGAATTATCAGTAATTGACTGCCTGCTTCGCTGTAACGCTGCTGAAGTTTTTGCAAGCAGCCGATCATGTAGGTGACTCGGGCTGGCGCTACGTCATCGCGATTTAGGATATTGCGATCGAGACAAAAAATCCCGACTACTTTCGCGCTTTGCTGGCGGGCTGTGGCCAGTCCGATATTGTCAGAAATACGCAAGTCGCGGCGGTGCCAAAATAAAATTAGATCTGACATTCGATTTTAGATTTTAGATTTTAGATTTTAGATTTTACAGTCCTGGACACACGCGGGGTCAAAAACCCGGTTTCTAAGTTAAGATTTATCGGTTTGATGCACGATTTTAAGAAACCGGAGTTTTTTCGTCAGTCCTATTTAAGTCAAAAATGGACGGGCTAAGAAAAAGCTCGAAATTGATTTCGCGTCAATTGGTTCCCCAGCTAAAATAGCTTTTTCTAATTCTTCTGGGGTGAATAAAACTGTTTCAAGGTCTTCATCATCGTCTTGTGCGGGCGGCTTTTCCAGTTTTTCCAAATCTTGGGCTAAAAAAGCATAAATGATTTCGTCGGAATAACCGGGGGCGAGAAAAAATTGCCCTAATGTCTGCCATTTTCCAGCGCGGTATCCGGTTTCTTCTTCGATTTCGCGTTTGATAGTTTCGGCGGGACTTTCATTGATTTCTACCGTACCAGCGGGAAATTCTAAAATTCGCCCTTTTGTGGCAAAGCGGTATTGTCGCACCAAGACGAGTTTACCTTCGGGTGTGACGGGAACTGCCAGTGCTCCGCCCGGGTGGCGAATACATTCCCACTCGCCTTCGGAACCGTTGGGAAGACGGAGGGTGGCTACGTCAAAGTTAAATTTGCGCCCTTGGTAAAATAGGCGTTGTTTGAGGAGTTGGGGTAGTTCTTGACCGATCGACATAAGCGCGAAGCGAATAATGTTAGAGTGCACCGATTTAAGACATCATAGGCGATCGAAGCCCTGAATTTTGCTCAATTTTTACACTGGCAATTTTTGCACTCCGGAACAGTCTGCGGTTTGCAGGAGTTGGGCGATCGTACTTTTCGTCACCGGATGCACCCACTCCGGGGCAATTTCTGCTAAAGGTACTAATACAAAAGCTCTGTCGGTCATCCGGGGATGAGGTAGAGTCAGTGTCGGAGTTTCTAGGATTAAATTGTCGTACAGCAGCAAATCTAGGTCTAGGGTTCTTGGCCCCCATTTTTCTCGGCGAATGCGATTAAATTTTATTTCAATTTCTAATAAAGCTGCTAGCAATTGTTCTGGTTCTAGTGCCACTTCTAGGATGGCACAGGCGTTGATGTAATCGGGTTGCGGCGGCCCAACGGGGGCGGTTTGATACCAGCTTGAATGGGATTTTACTGCGATTTCTGGGGTGTTGTTGAGGGTTGCGATCACGCTAGAGAGTGTGGCGAGGGAGTCGCCTAAGTTGCTACCGAGGGCGATCGCACATTTTGTTAATTTCATAAAGAAGAAGGAAGAAGGTTCGGCAACTGATTGTGTAACGGATTTAACGGATTTAAAGAAAAAGGGAAGAGTAAGGCGGGGCGGGTTTATCGATATCCTTTGATACCTAAAAAGATTTCGGCTTAAACCAGCCCATACAAGTTGTATTTTGGCGAAAAATTCCCCCTAAAGGCTGCATTTTTGGCGCATTCTGATAACACAAAATATTATTTTAATCTAAGTTTAACAGTCTGTTAAATTTTATTAACTATCATTGACAAGTGTTAGTATTTAGTTTCAAACATAATGAATTTGTACCTACGCTTATTGCAGGCCGTCATTCTGGCAATTATCAGTTTAACAGCAAGTATATCGATAGCTTTGGCGGAAACCAAAGAGCGCTACCTTACCTTAGATTCGGACGGCAGTCAATCTTTTGCCAGCTTAGTGCAGCAGGCGGAAGATTTAGCGAAAGAGTCGATCGCCCGTGAGTTTCAAGAAAATCCGGCATTAACAGAAGTTACAGTCATCATTACAGCCGATCGCAGCCGACAAAGGGTTCCTGTTTTGCGATCGAGAGTATCCCGCCGCGACTGGCAGAAAGATGCGAGAATCGAACAGTGGACTAGATATTTTGCCGATGCTCAATTGCTGCTGGGATTCAGAAACGGCAATATTTCGTCGGCAAATTCCGGGTCTTCGCCAGTGATGAATGCACCTGCGCCTAGTCGATCGACATCCCGAGAAAATGATCCGGGTTTTCGAGATGATTGAACAATTAGTAATGGGGCATGAGGCATGGGACATGGGAATTGGTAATTGGTAATTGCAACTAATAAATAATCAATAACAACAGTCAACAGTCAACTGACAACTGACTATATTTAACTTGTTATTAACCAAAATATCATCTTATTTTAATTAACCTTCAGGTTAACTCCCCTTAATTTAACAGTGATAGAGTTTCATACGGAATCATCAGATTAGGGATGTTGGTTTGAAAAGGAATTTATGTCTAAAATAACTCGCCGACAACTGCTAATTTTCTTCGGCAGCAGTGCGGCTACCACTGTGCTTGCCCCTCAACTAACTAAAACACTATTCGGCATCAATTCTACCTCCGCCGAAGCTGTAGTTCCGCTATCTTTCACTCCCTTAAGACTTCCCCACCCGCTGCCAATTTATCGAGAACTGCCCAGCTTTATGCCGACGGGCTTAAACGGACAGGGAACAGTGATTGCTGCCTCACAGGATACTAAATTAACGAGTTACAGCATTGTTGACGATGTGGTTGTGCCGCCGGAATACGAACGCTATGTGATTGTCCGCTGGGGCGATCGAGTTTTTCCCAATCCGGCAGACTATTTCGGCTACAACTGCGACTATACCGGCTTCCTACCCCTTCGCGGCAGCAATGACGACGGTTATCTCTGGGTTAACCACGAGTATGTAGGTTTCCCGATGTCGAAAGTGACCCCCGAGAGCCCGTCAGATCTGGCACCATTTCCGGCGAGCGATCGCGCCGTCCTGGGTATAGACTTATCCGTAAAGAATCGCGATACCCTGGGCGAATTCCTGTACAATCTCGGCGGTTCGATCGTTCGCATCACCAAACAGTCTAACGGTAGATTTCAGGCGATCGCCGGCGACCCCCTCAACCGCCGTATTCACGGACTTTCCGGCCTCGGAATCAACAGCCAGCGTACCGACAAATACAAAGATGTCACCTCCTGGGGAACCAGACAAGGGGATAACGAGTACCTCATCGGCACAGGCCCTGGAGCCACCCAAGTCTTCGCGCAAGTCAACACCGACGGACTGGGCAACCGCATCATCGGTACAGCTTACAACTGTTCCGGCGCCACAAGCCCTTGGGGCACAATTTTCTCCGCCGAAGAAAACTACCAAGGTAGCGAAGTATTTTTCGTCGGAGTTCAGGAAAACGTTCAGCCCAACGGCGGCCAAACCAGCTACCCCAAGGGCACTATCGGTGAGGAATTCGGCTTAGTCGGCGAAAAATATGGCTGGATGGTAGAAGTCGATCCCCTAGATCCAAGTTTCCGCCCCCGGAAGCACACATGGTTGGGCCGTTTCCGCCACGAAAACATCGCGATTCGCGCTGAAGCAGGCCGCAAGTTAATAGGGTACATGGGGGACGATCGGCGCGGCGGACACACCTGGAAATTTGTCAGCAACGGTAATGTCACCAATCCCGCAGATAAAAACAACAGCCGATTGTTTGAAGATGGGGTTTTGTACGTGGCCCAATATAACCGCAACGGTACTGGAAGATGGCTACCACTAACTATAAATAGCCAGACAAATCCAGTGCGTCCTTCTGAAGTTGGCGAGGCGGAATTAGCAAGTTTTGGTAAAGCTCAAAGAGATGCCGCTACTCGCTTCCCCAAACGCGCCGGAATTGCTGGTCAAACCGAAGACGGCGGTTCTTTTGTAGTAGATATAACCAATGAAGCAACAGCACTTCCGGGCTACCAAAATAAAACTCTGGCTGATTTCTACAGCAGCCAAGGTGCGGTTTTAGTTGATGCTTTCTTAGCTGCTAATTTGATTGGTGGCACTCCGACGGCGCGGCCGGAAGATTTGGAAGTTCATCCTACTACTAAGCAAGTTTTTATTGCCTATACTGACGGCGCACCGGGAAGCGACGGCTATCCAGATTCTCGCATTTTTAATGTTGCTAAATACGGTAGCGCAGTCAACAGCAATCAGCAGTCGGGAGGACTTTACAAAATAATTGAAGACAGTCCTGATGGTGCGGGTTTGACGTTCCGCTGGCAGCGTTTGGCTCAGGGTGGAGAAGCCGGTGCGGCAGATGGGGCGGGATTTGCTAATGTAGACAATTTGGATTTTGACACTCAAGGCAATGTTTGGGGCGTCACTGATATGTCTACTAGCACCCACAACGGTTTTGATGTGGGTGCGGCTGCAGAGCCAACGACAATCGACCACAACGAGACTGGAAATGTGTCAGATTTTACTGGAGTTTTCGGCAACAATTTTCTGTTTTACATTCCGACTTCTGGCCCGAATGCAGGAACAGTAATTCCGTTTGCTTACGGGCCCAACCGATGCGAACTGACGGGGCCGACTTTTGTGGGGCGAGATACGCTGTTGCTTGCTGTGCAGCATCCTGGGGAAAATTGTCCGATCGATGATGGTACTGTACTCAGTCGGCCAATTGAAATGTTGGATTTGAACGGTGCTGTTTTCAATCAGACTCGTAGTGTTTCTCGTGGCAGTTTGTGGCCGAGCAATATTGAGAACGATCCGCGCAGATCGCCGATGCCGTCGGTGATTGGAATTCGTCGGGTGCGATCGACTCCAACGGGTCAGTTTGTTTAAATAGGACTTACGCATCGGGGCCCAGAAACCGGGTTTTTACGAATCGGGAGTAACATTAAATGAACCGTGAAGGCGCTAAGGACGCGAAGAAAGAGAAAGAAGAAGATACTGTTCTTTATTCGCGCTCTTCGCGTCTTCGCGGTTTGTTCAAATAATTTAAAATCGCTAGGATAATTAATATCAAATCCCTTGACAGCGGAATTATTAAGAAAATTTTACTTGGTGATATAAATCGGCGATCGCAATTTCTAGATTCACGGATTCAAGTTGCAAGGAATCGCCTAAACCATACTCGGAGAGAACCCATTGCCCCTGTTGATTGCGTCGAAACATCTCTACTCCTGGCTGTTCAACTTGCACCAAAACATACTCTTGCAGTGTTGAAAACTGGCGGTATTTAGCAAATTTAATGCCGCGATCTGCTGCTTCTGTGGAAGGCGATAAAACTTCGATAATTAAGGAAGGAAATTGCACTAATTGCGGATGGTTATCATGCTCGTCGCAAGTTACCACAACATCAGGAGAAAAATACTTTTGCCCTGGTTCCACTTGGACTTTGACATCCGCGATGTACACCTCGCAAGGGCGATCAACAAGGGCATCATCTAGGATTCTGAAGAAATTTCCTGAAATTCGATTGTGATTGCGGGTTTCGCCTCCTATCGCGACTACTTCGCCATCCCAATACTCGTAGCGTTCCTCTTGGGTGGGTTCCCAAGCCAGGTATTCTTCTGCACTCATCGATGGGCGATCGGGTAAGGCAACCATAATGCGATCGGGAATGAAGTATGTTTCTATAATAGCTTGAAGAAAAAGCGATTAAAAGGGCGAGTTTTTGAGATTGTCAATTATTGGCAGATATTTTTCGTGAACCCGCCCCTATCGTATTAGGGGTAATCGACCGGACATGATATCAGAGGTGTTGATTCCTCTGATTTAGATATTCCTCAAGCCTGCTGAGTCTGACGGTTTCTCAGCCCGTCAGGGAATAAATTCCTCTTGTAAGTCACTGTAATTGATTAAGTGCGATCGTACCAACTTTGCAGCGCCAAGCGGTGAACTTCCCGCCAGCTAATATTTTTAATTCGGGCAATTTCCGCGCAATCTTCGTATTCCGGGTGTACATTAACAATCGTTTGTCCAGACTTCGCCACTTTTATTTGCACTTCGCCGTATTCTGTTTTAACTGTCTGGATTTCTCGGTGTAAAATAGTTCTGTGTTGAGTCGATCGCCTAATTCCCAGAGTAGTAGTCTCGCGAAAAATAACTGCTTCGCAAGCATCCCCAAATTCGGGATGACAAATCGCAGTTAACAAAACCCCCAGCCGCGACTTTTTCATCACAATTGGGGCAGTGAAAACATCCAGAGCTCCGGCGGCAAACAAAGCATCAAAAACATAGCCGATCGCCTGCGGACTTAAATCATCAATTTGCGTTTCCAACACCGTAATAGTTTCTATGGAATTGGTAATCGGTAATTGGGAATCCGTAATTGGGAATTGAGTATTGTTTAAAAACTTCCCTCTTCCTTCTTCCCTCTTTCTGACATCCGTGACATCCGTTACATCCGTTACAGAATCCGTTGCCGAACTTCCTTCTTCCTTCTCCCCAATCCAGAGGCGCAAAATATTAGGAATTGCCAGCATTCGAGAACCTGCACCCAAACCGATCGCCTGAATTTGCATCGGCGGTGGCGGGCCGAAAGCAGAGGCGAGAGTACAGGCGATCGCAGTTCCCGTAGGAGTGCACAATTCGCGATCGATCCCATTGCTATAAACCGGCACTCGGTGCGTTTCCCACAACCGCATCACCGCCGGCGTCGGCACCGCTAACTTACCGTGGGCCGCCTTCACCGTACCTGCACCAGTCGGCATCGCCGAAAAGTAAAATTCATCAATATCCAACCAATCCAAACCCAAACAAGTAGCGACAATATCAATAATTGCATCCGTCGCCCCCACCTCGTGAAAGTGAACCTCGCTTGCGGGGATACCGTGTACGGCACCTTCTGCCTCTGCTAATTTGCCAAATACGGCCAAACTCCAAGCTTCCACGCGCGGAGGCAATTTTGCAGAGACGATGATTTGCTCAATTTCGGGCAAATTGCGGTGATGAGTGTGGCTAATTTGGGCATCTGGTTCGCCGTGACTGTGAGAATGTTCTTCCCCGTGATGATGGTGGTGGCGGGCGTCAAAAGTCGGGGATTCCGTTTCCGAGGGATCAAGTTCGGTAGCGGAATTTTTGGGTTTTAAGCACAAATCCGCAGCTAAATCTACATAAAATTTAGTTGCTTGTTGAGTATTCCGGTGGACTAATTCCGTCCGCAACTGGTACTCTGTCGAAATGCCGAGCAAATTGAGTTTTTCGATTAGGTAGTCTAAAGGAACGCCAGCGTGGATGAGAGCTCCGATGCACATATCGCCAGCAATGCCAGTTGGACAGTCAAAATAAGCTATTTTATTCATTATTAACAATTAATTTTCAGTATTGATTGTTTCACTCGATATTTCGATCGCCCACTTAGCCTGCAATATCTTAACATGGCAACTATTTACGAAGTGCATCCAGTTGCACCCCAAAGAGACCGGATCGAGAAGATTACAAAAGCTCTAAAAGATGGGGCCGTGATGCTTTATCCGACAGATACAGTTTACGCGATCGGCTGCGATCTCAACTCCAAGTCTGCAGTAGAACGAGTCAGGCAGATCAAGCAACTCTCCAATGATAAGCCTTTAACGTTCCTGTGTTCTTCTCTGTCAAATATCACCGACTATGCTGCAGTCAGCGATGAAGCATACAGAATTATCAAGCGGTTAATACCGGGGCCTTATACATTTCTGCTGCCAGCTACCAAGTTAGTGCCACGGTTGGTAATGAACCCAAAACGGAAAACCACTGGAATTCGCGTTCCCGACCAGCGGCTTTGTTTTACACTGTTGGAAGCCTTGGGAAATCCAATTATTTCAACCTCTGCTCACATTACCACGGACGATGAAGGTGCAGCACCGGTGCCGGCAGCCAAAGCAGAAAGCTTTGGCAAAGCTGAACTTTTTGACTGTTTTTCAAAGTTAGTAGATGTCATTGTGGATGACGGTTCCGATCCGGGATATCAAGTTTCTACCATTCTCGATTTGACCGAAAGCGAACCGATTGTTGTTCGCCGCGGTTTGGGATGGGAAGCAGTCGCCGTTTGGGAAAAAGATTAAATTTTTAAGGGGCCGGTTAAGCACTAAAGTTGCCCAAAGCCAGCCCCATTTTTTATTTCAAAACTGCTTTAAGCCTCTACCTTAACTCCTTTCCAAAAAGCAATATATCCGGCAATATTTTTAGCAGCATCTTTTGGAGTAGGATAGTACCACGCAGCATCTTTATTAACTTGTCCGCCGACTTCGACACTGTAGTAACTAGCAACACCTTTCCAACCGCAAGTAGTGTGAGTGCTGCTATCCTTGAAATACTCACGGTTGATGGCATCGGCGGGGAAATAATAGTTGTTGTCTACTATTTCGCACTTGTCGCTCTCTGCCAAAACGGCACCATTCCAAATTGCTTTCGGCATCAGTTTTTCTGCTTAAATTGAGATTCTCAATTATTGTAACTGTATTTGTGCTCAAAAGGCATAGAATAGTTGAGAAGCCAACAACCAACTACTGCAAATGTCAGCGTCTCATCCGCCAATATCTTCTGTGCCACTGTCCCTGGAACAAGCTCTTAAACATTTTTTTGGCTATGACTCTTTCCGCCCGGGGCAGCAGGAAATTGTCGAAGCTGCTTTACAAAAACGGGATATGATGATTGTCATGCCGACGGGCGGTGGCAAGTCTTTGTGTTTTCAATTACCGGCACTGTTGAAACCGGGATTGACAGTGGTTGTGTCGCCGTTAATTGCTCTAATGCAAGACCAGGTGGAAGCTTTGCAGGATAATGGAATTGGGGCGACTTTTCTCAACAGCACTTTGAGCTCTCAGGAAACCCGATCGCGCGAAACTGCGATTCTCGAAGGTAAGATTAAATTGCTTTATGTTGCACCCGAACGCTTGCTGGGTGAGAGATTTTTACCATTTTTAGATATAGTAGCAAATAAGTTAGGAATTTCGGCATTTGCGATCGACGAAGCCCACTGCGTTTCGGAATGGGGGCACGACTTTCGACCAGAATACAGGCAAATGCAACGAGTGCGCGATCGATATCCCGACATTCCCATTATGGGACTAACCGCCACCGCCACCGAGCGCGTCCGCCAAGACATCATCCAGCAGCTAACTCTGCGAAATCCCTACATCCACGTCGCCAGCTTCAACCGCCCCAATTTATACTACGAAGTTCGCCCCAAAACCAAGCACAGTTTTGCCGAAGTTTTGCAAATCATCCAAAAAAAAGGCGGTTCTGGAATTATCTATTGCCTCAGCCGCAAAAAAGTTGACGAAGTTGCCTATAAATTGCAACAAAGCGGCATCCAAGCCTTACCCTACCACGCCGGCATGAACGATGTCGATCGCGCAACCAATCAAACCCGCTTCATTCGCGACGACGTGCAAGTAATGGTAGCCACAATAGCTTTCGGTATGGGCATTAACAAACCCGACGTGCGGTTTGTAATTCACTACGACTTACCCAAGAATCTCGAAGGATACTATCAAGAATCCGGTCGCGCAGGCAGAGACAACGAACCCGCCCATTGCAGCTTATTTTTCGGCTACGGCGATGTCAAAATGATCGACTACATCATCGAGCAAAAACCTGATCCACAAGAACAACGAATTGCCCGCCAACAGTTGCGGCGAGTAATCAACTATGCAGAATCCACCGATTGCCGCCGTACAATCCAGTTAAGTTATTTTGGCGATTCATTCCCCGGAAACTGCGGTACTTGCGATAACTGTTGCAACCAAAAACCCGTAGAAGATTGGACGATTGAGGCAATGAAATTTCTTTCTTGTGTTGCCCGATGCCAAGAAAAATTCGGCATGAATCACATTATTGACGTGCTGCGCGGTTCAAAAAATCAAAAAATATTGCAATACCAGCACAACCAACTTTCTACTTACGGAATTGGCAAAGATAGAAGTGCGGAGGAATGGAAAAAATTGAGTCGTTCGCTGTTAAATCAAGGTTTTTTAGACGAAAAAACAGACGGATTTCCCATTTTGAAACTGAATGAAAAAAGTTGGGAAATTATGAAACGTCAGCGCACCGTTGAAATTGCCATTGAACCGCAGCGGGAAGTACAGGGAAAAGTTCGTTCTTTGGCAGTAGAAGTCGAAGGTTTATTTACCATACTGCGGACGCTACGCAAGCAAATTGCCGACGAACAATTTGTGCCACCTTACGTAGTTTTTGCCGATAAAAGCTTGCGAGATATGGCAGAAAAACGCCCGCAAAATCTCACAGAATTCGAGGAAGTTTACGGCGTTGGTAGCAACAAGCGAGATAAGTACGGTAAGGTTTTCTTGGAGGCAATTCGCACTTTTTGCCAAGAACAAGGATTGCCAAGTGGTGCTGCATCTTCTGAGGTCGCTAATCTTCCCAATCTTTCCAACGTTGCGTCTTATTCGCAGATGCAAACCTGGGAATTATACCGACAAGGTTTGACAGTTCAAGGAATCGCCAATGCGCGGGGTATGAGTCCTAATACTATTTCTGGGCATCTGATAGAATTGATGGAAATGGGCAGGGAAGTTGATATAAATTTATTGGTGGAATCGGAACGCCAGCAGGCGATAGTGTACGCTATTGAAGTTATGGGGGATGAGAAACTGAGAGCAATTTATGATTTTTTGGAAGAACGTTATACGTTTGAGGAGATTAAGTTTGTGCGGGCTTGGTGGCGGCAAAATTATGTAGGTTTTTAACCGCAGATGTATGCAGATAAACGCTGAGGGACGCAGATAATTAATAGATAAGAGGGAAAAATGAGAATTAAAAAAGCAGCTTTTGAGAATAATATCTTAAAGTGGCGTTTTTAACCGATATTTTTTTCCATTTTGCTTTGCTAGCTGGCGGATATGGGGTTGGCAAAACTCAAATTTAAAAAGTAATTTTAAGAGCGCTATAAGTCAGTAAGCTTGGGTTAGCTAAGCGTATCATTGTTCGCTATGCTTCGCGCAGTTGCGAGGGTACGAAGCAATCGCCGACACTTTCTTAAGTTCTCAATTTTCGTGAGCGGCGAGGATGAGAAGTTACCTTTTTAACTGAACCTTATTGTGCTAGAAGTACATCATCTAAGCACTTTTTACGTAAGTAATAGGGTGTCTGAGAGGGAGCAATATTTAAATCCATACGCATGAGACTATTTACACTCACGCCCTGCCCCAAGGATTGAATAATGTTGATGCAGTTGCAAACGATATTAGGTCTCTCTGTGCACCCAGAAGCACCCTAAATTTTAGCATGGTACTTGGTTTCGGCAAAATTATATATATGGGTTTTGGAGGGCGAGAAAGTAAGTTTCTACACTTTAGAAGTGTACAATAAATAGTTGACTTCGTTAGCCAACCATTCGTTAAACAGATTGTGCAATATTTCTTGATACCGTTCAGGGGTTAATTCCGCCGGGAGAAACTTTTCAACCAGGAACAAGTGATATCCTAGCTCTGTTTCAATTGGACGAATTACTTCTCCGGGTTTAGCGCTAAATACGGCGACGGCTATGTCTGGTTTTAAACCCCACCGATAAACCTTGCCTTTGCAACCGCATAAATGCCGGCTATTTTCGTCAATGTCGTAAAGATGAGCGGCATCAAAAAAGCTGATTTCTCCTTCTTGAATTTGATAAAATAGTTCCTGAGCAAGCTGGGGGTTGGCAACAACTATTTGATAAAGAATTATTTGGTCAAATTGCAATTTGTTTTGAACGAAAATCTTTCCTACTTCTTTGCTAAACAAGTGTTCGGCTAGTTTTTGGGTGAGGAGCCGATCGCAAATTCCGGCTTCTAAATCTTCTACAGAAATCATCTGATCGACCAGCCAAGCAATCGTATCCGCCGCTTTCTCCAAACGCTTCTCGCGGCGGAGTTGGTCGCCCACAGCTTGAATTTCGTCGGGAGTCACAGTTAACCCCCGTTCCCGGGCGGCTTTCTCAATAACTTTTTTCTGCAAAACCTTTTGACTAAATGTTTTTAATTGCATCTCTTGTCTGAGTTGTTCGATGATTTCACTTGCTTCAATCAATGGCCCGTAAAAGTCTTTCATCTGTCTCTCTCCACCTATATAACTTTATTAACTTCATCCTCCGACGCTTGCTGCGGGGTAGTTGGTGTTAACGGTTAACGGTTAGCTACAAGATGTTATTTGGCAAACTAATAATATCAGCATTGCTCAAAGTTGTTGCACCGGCTGCGTTAACTGTTCCCAAAACAACAGCTAAAATTCGATCGCCATTATTTGAACTAAACTGG
The DNA here is from genome assembly GCF_036702135.1 of Microcoleus sp. LAD1_D3. Classification (NCBI taxonomy): domain Bacteria; kingdom Bacillati; phylum Cyanobacteriota; class Cyanophyceae; order Oscillatoriales; family Microcoleaceae; genus Microcoleus; species Microcoleus sp. LAD1_D3. The sequence goes on from NZ_JAUBSB010000060.1 coordinate 18,672, forward strand.
AGCAGAGTCGCGTCTGCGGTACCGTCACCATCCGTATCAAACGCGACGAGTGTCAAGTCTGTTACCGCAATTCCCCCTATCAGCCCAATTCGATCGCCTTCAGCGGGATTGAAATCAACGACTCGATCGGCTAACAATAGATTAGCTGCTGCACTCGCTGTTTCGGGTTGAAATGCAAAGGTATCAGCGCCGCTACCTCCAATCAATGTATCGCTGCCAAAGTTGCCGCAAAGAAAATCGTCGCCGTTGCCACCACTCAGCAAATCTTGACCTTTTCCTCCCCGCAAAGTGTCGTTTCCATCGCCTCCATCGATCGCATCATTACCTCTGTTACCTGTGACAATATCGTCGCCGCTTCCTGCAAAAATTCGCTCACTCCCGCTATCGCCAGTAATCACATCGCTCTCATTGGTGCCGAGCCAATATCCGTCGCCGTTGCTGTCGATCGTACTCTCGTCGCCAGTACCCGTACTCTCTGGAGAGAAATTAGAAGGACTTGAATTGCTAGAAGTGCCACCAGTCACGGGGGTGAACGTTGAACCGTCATTATTTGACGGTGTGGGTGTTGGCGCTGTGGGTGTTGGCGCTGTGGCGTTAGTAGTTGGGGGCGCCACTGTAGAAGCACTCGCTGTCGCGCTGCCACTGCTAGATGTAGCCCCCACAGCGTAAGCAGTCTCACTACTTGTACTGCTTCCCGTCGGGGAAGTTGCTGTCGCGCTGCTGGTACTGCCTGCACCGCTGCTATCGACAAAGGAACTAGACTTGCTGGAACTGCTGCTGCCGCCACCAAGGTTATTCGCCAACGAATTCAAGGTGTTTAAACTATTGCTGTTTCCAACAATATTATTTAAGGGCTCAGGAGCTAATAAATCTAATGGAGGCATCGCGATTTATCTCCTTTTACCTGTATGTAAAGACGAAAATCACTTGCACGAGCGCCGACATTGCGAATCTCAATGAATGCCAATGTATGATTTTAAAGAGTGTGAAACAATTGCTTTTGACTTCAGACTAAAGACTGAAATGTTTTTAATAAATGAACCTTGGTGGATCCAGAAAATAGGACGGGACAAAATTGTTGCCAATACCAATCTGGGCGATCGGTACTGATTGCCAATGGCATTTGATTTAGCCATCACCATCACTCTCAAAAGGCTTGTATAAGTTGAAATTGCACCTTCCTTGCACTCGCCCGTACTCAAAAAGTATTAGGGCGGACTGCTAAAGATGAGCAAAAACCGTGTTTTATTGCGATTTACCTCAATATATCTGGACTAATTAGAGGTATGTTGCCAATTTGGCAGATTTGTTTGAAATTATAAGACTTACGCAAGTTTTCAACTTTTTACACTCTTTGTATCCGGGCGGGCGCTTGCTGGCTGATGTTGGGCCTCGATCGACACACCGCTGTTCCCGTTCCTGAAGTGTGATTAACAGAGCGGGGTTTGGCAGCAATGTGATGACTGTGGTTGAGCGGATGGGAGGGGACTTGAAACGGCGGTTGGAAGGGCTTGCAGCAGCCTGGAAGGCGACGGATTTGGCCGATTTGAATACGATCGCGATCGAATGGATGCGGAGTCATCGCAGGTGCAGGGCGATCGCGATCGAACACCCCCCAACTCGATGGTGGGGAACTAATTAGAATTGGCATTGAGCGAGTAGGGTCTTAAGCCCTTTCCTGGGCTGGAAACCGCTCGTAACCGTGACGCAGTGGTCAATAATTAAAAGGCAAAAAGGGCTTAAGCCCTTACTAAAAGCCATCAAAGTTAGTGTGGCAAGTCCATCGCCTTTACACTAACAGTCTCAAAAGCATAGTTTGCTCCTGTCCGTGAATTAATTTTTATTTTCACTTTATCAAAGCCTGCGTAGTAAACATCAACACCAGCTACAGGCTCAGTGCCAATCGCTATACCTGTTCCTGTACCCGTTGCTTTCGTAACTTTACCTTTGCTTCTAAAAATAATGTTTAATGTCTGCCGTAGGCAAAGTGTTTCCACTGTCCACTGATGAAAAGGCATCCAACCCCAAGACAGCACCAGCTAAAATCAAGTCGTTTTCTGAAACTTTTTCGAGGTAAGACCAATCACCGATAAACATAATGAGCCTTCTTTTTAAACTCATCAAAACTCACTTGCGTACTAGGCAGGTATGGGATTTTTTTGCTCGCTGGTACTTGCGGTTTGATGTTCACCTTGTTCTTGCACCACCAGATCCAAATTATAGTGAGCCTTTGCCAAATCGGGTTTCATAAGCCAGAGATAATTAATGAATTTTTCCTGGTTGGAATACCATAATTCTTGACGAAACTAAATTAGTTTCAGATTACTCTTTAACGTTTTTTCTAAAACAGAGCCCTAAACTATCTCTAGATTCAGTTATTTTTCTGCTGTTTTCAAGTAGAGCTATATCCATTTCATCTACTAACCCAGAGAATTTTTTCTGGTTTAATAGATGAGAAGGAAATAGCCCTACTCTTTGACGGTTAAGGATTAGTTAGTAGCAGCGATCGAGACGCTCGTAGAAGAGTAGGGATAGACAACAGCGAAGGTTTGGGTCAAAGTATCGTAACCATAAGCATCAGCTTCCGCAGTAGCCAGATTACCCTCGACATAGGTCTTAGAAAAAACGTCTTTTTTGATTTTAAACTTTTCAGAGAAATCGATTTTGGTAAAGTCATAGCCCAAGTTGAATCCACCAACAACAGAAGTTTCAGCAGTTTCCAAGTAGTTCAAATCGGAAATAATCATGGCTTTTGTCCTTTGTGTTTGTGAGTTTGTAGCTTGCAGCAACCCTTGGTTGTTCTGTATTTAAGATAGCGAAGCTAATCCGAACTGTGTTGCCATTTTGGCAGATTAATTAGAACCGGGAATGACAAAAAAATGGTAAGTTAGTCAGGGATTTATAGCGAGGAAAATAGAGAGAACCCTCAGCTAGGATACCCTCTATTTTGGCGGTTATTTTCATTCTCGGACTGAGCAACTGCTAAAGATTAGTTAGTAGCAGCAATCGAGACGCTCGTAGAAGAGTAGGGATAGACAACAGCGAAGGTTTGGGTCAAAGTATCACTACCATAAGCATCAGCTTCCGCAGTAGCAAGATTACCCTTGACATAGGTCTTCGACACAACATCTTTCTGGATGTTAAAGTATTCATTGAAATAGATACTGCTAAAGTCATAGCCCAAGTTGAATCCACCAACAACAGAAGTTTCAGCAGTTTCCAAGTAGTTCAGATCGGAAATAATCATGGCTTTTGTCCTTTTTGTTTGTGAGTTTGTAGCTCGAAGCAACCTGTAGTTGTTCTGTATTTAAGATAGCTAGGATAATCCCACCTGTGTTGCCATTTTGGCAGATTAATTCTGACCGTAAATGAAAACGAAAAAGGTAGCCTACTCAATAAAATTGAGTAGAAAGGGCCTTGCCAAAACAGAGGAATAACTGTATTCGACTCGATCGCAAAGCAGTATAAATCCACAATAGCTAAAATCCGGTTTCTGAGTATAAAGTAATTACTTTGGCTAAGGTTGCCATTTTGGCAGATTTATCGAAAGCGCGGATTTTCGATACTCAAAAACCCGATCGCCCGCGGTGAGTCAACCAAAAAATTGGTACACCCAACGCCCGCAACCGGGTTGTCGGTCAATCGACTAAATTACTTGCCCGCCAAATTAAACCAGCGCGTCTTAAATCCAGCAAAAAATCCTTGATTTTGAACATCAACCGCCGGCGCCGAGATATTGGAACCTGCGCCGGCTACTTCAGCTACAAAACCTGCGGTATCTGAGTCCAAGTCGCTACCAATCTCAATTGCATGACCCCCTCGAACTCCGGCTCGTTTTTCCCTCACCACTTCCACATAATCTAAATCCGCAATTTTGCTCAGCGCCGGCTGAGTTTCCGCTTTCCTCGTTTGACTGTTTTCCTTCAGCAAGCGGTTGGAAGTACGGTAAGGGATATAGTCGAGGGGGTTGTAACCCGTGCACCGCAAAAGTAAAAAACAAGCCCAAGAATACTTTCCTGCCAGGATGGCTGAAATTATCTCATCCAATTGTTCTGGTTTGATTCCAACTTGAGAATGATTGGCAGAATGGTGAAATTGGGAATTCATAGTTTTATCCTGTTTTGTGTATAGAGAGTGACAAAGGACAACAACCACTTAACTAAGTTCTACAAACTCATGCCGCCCTTTTGTAGCTGCTTGAGAGGGTCAAGCAAAATGTCGGCTATGCTGCGCTGGCGGATGACAATTTCCGCAGTAGCTGTCTGGCCAGCTTTGAGTTTCCAGCTTTGATTGTTGGCTTTCACTGAGTCTCGATCGATACTCACTTCCACCCGGTAAAAAACACCCAATCGCTCGTCTGTTTTGGCATCCGGCGAAATAGATAAAACTTTTCCCGGAATCACGCCGTAATTTTGATAAGGAAAAGCATCGAATTTGACTTGCACCGGCATTCCAGCTTTGACAAATCCCGCTTCTCGGTTCGGCAAACTGACTTCCAGCACCAGAGGAGCCTGATTCGGAGTCATTTCTGCAATAGTTTGACCCGGTTGAACTACTTCGCCGGAGTTGTGAATGTTGAGTGCGGAAATCACTCCGCTGACGGGTGCGTAGAGAAATCTTTGTTTGAGCTTATTATTTGCTTGAGCGAGCAGGGTTTGGGTTTCGGCAATTTTGGATTTGACTTGATTTAATTGCATTTCCAACTGCTGAATTTTTTGCTCTTTTTCTAACTGAGTTTGGCGCGCTGCGGCTTGTTTGCTGGCGGCTTCGGCTTGCAGTCGATCGACTTCTGCCAGTTGTTGAGCTAATTCACCTTGGGTTCTAGAAATGGCGCTACTTCGATCGCGCAAATTTTGCTCGACTTCAAACAACCTTTCCTTAACCCCAGTTGCATCAGACAGTTGACTCCTGATAGCAGCACTTTGCCTGTCGCGAACGGTTTGCTCAACTTCAAAGGCGCGATCGTCAGCCTGAGTTGTCTCCCCCAAGTGGCTTCTAATGACCGCATTTTCACTTTCTCGCAGAGCTTCCTCAGCTTGAAACAATACGTCTTTTGACAACGCTCCTTCATCTACCAAAGGTTTGAGACGCGCGATCCGCTCTTTGTGAGCCACCACTTTTGCTTGCAACCCGGCCAGCAATTCTTGAGTTTTGTGTTGCAATGGTTTCACCTGATCGCGCCGCCCTTGCTGGGAGTTAATATCTGTTTTCAGTTGCGAGAGCAAGTCTTGTACATTCTTTTCCAGAGGTTTGAGCTGTTGTTGCCGCGCTTGCTGAGACACTACATCTGCTTGCAGTTGCTCGATTTGAGACTGCGTGGTGGCCGCTGAAGCGATCGCACGGGCGATCGCAGCTTCAGCCCCCCGCTGGTCGGCAGCAGCAATAGCTTGGCTCGCTTCAACTTCCAGTCGAGTTGTCTCGATCGAACTCATCTCTTGCACCAATTGAATCCGATAACCGCCCAGAATTTTATCAAGACGCTCCACCTCGCTCTGGGCATTCGACGGGTCTAATTCGGCCAATAATTGTCCAGCTTTGATTTTTTGACCTTCTTTAATAGCGAGGTTAATAATTTTTCCCGTCTCCGTCGGGTGAATTTTGTAAACAGCGCCTTTGGGAACTAATTTTCCCTGAGCATGACCAACCTCGTCAATTTTTCCCAAAGTTGCCCACGCTCCAAAAGCTACGGAAAAAACCATTCCTCCTAATATCAACCGCTGGGGAAAAGATACTGGCGGCTGGTCGAGTACCGAGTGCAAAGAAGTAGACCAATTATTCGCATCAGGCTGCCGGAACTTGGCAAGATTGATACCGTCATTAGTTTGAGCAGAGCGATTTTGAGATTCGACAACTTCTAAAGATCGGTCTTTTTTTCTGGGTTCGTTTTCTTGCCTCGAAGCTACGCCCCCATAGACTTCATCTATTTCGTTAGGAGCGTGGCCTAATTCTTTGACATCTTCTGAAAACATTGCATTTCCTCCAAATTAGTCTGTTGACTGTTGGCAGTTGACTGTTGGCAGTTGGCAGTTGGCTGTTGGCAGTCGGCAGTTGGCAGTTGGCTGTTGGCTGTTGGCAGTTGGCAGTTGGCTGTTGACTGTTGGCTGTTGGCTGTTGACTGTTGGCATTAGCTAATAACAACTAACAACTAACAACTGACAACTAACAACTGAAAACTGACTAATGACTTAAATATCGAGTTGTTGCTGAGCGAGGTGATAGTATAGTCCGCGTTCAGCCATCAATTCGTCGTGGTTGCCTTGTTCGGCTAAAATGCCTTTGTCTAGAACCAAAATTCGATCGGCATTACGCACCGTAGACAACCGATGAGCGATAATAAACGCAGTGCGATCGCGACTAATGCGGGCGAGATTTTGCTGAAACCTGCGCTCAGATTCGGTATCCAGCGAAGAAGTTGCTTCATCCAAAACCAAAATCCGGGGATCGCCCAAAAGAGCGCGGGCGATCGCAATTCGTTGTCGCTGGCCCCCAGACAAACTCGTTCCCCTTTCCCCCACAGGAGTTTGATAACCCAGCGGCATATCTTGAATAAAAGCATGAGCTTCTGCTAGCTTCGCCACTTCTATCGCCTCTTCCAAGCTTGCAGAAGCAGCATCGTTGCCGTTTTTATACAGCGTAATATTTTCCAAAATCGTTCCCGAAAACAAAAAACAATCTTGAGGAACAACACCCAACTGAACTCGCAGCGACTGCAAAGAAATGTGCCGAATATCGTGGCCGTCAATGGTTAGCCGCCCCTTTTCTGGATAATAGAAACCTTGCAGCAGCTTTACCAAAGTGCTCTTACCGGAACCGCTGCGGCCGACAATTGCCACAGTTTCTCCAGCTTGCACCTCAAAGGAAAGATTTTGCAGCGTATTGCGTTCCTCATCCTGAGAATAGCGGAAAGAAACATTGTCAAACTTGACGTTTCCCTGAATGCGAGGCAGCACCAGCATTGGCTTGTAAGGGCTTTCTTCAGGTTGGGCAGAGAATACATCATCCAAACGCTCGATCGAAACGAGCACTTCTTGAAACTCGTCCCAAAGTCCCACTACAGACAGCACAGGAGAAATCACGCTCCCAATCATCATATTAAAAGCGACAAATTGACCGATCGTCAACTCATCTTGAATCACCAGCATTGCCCCGTACCACAGCAAAGCCGTGCTGCCCAAAGTATTAATCCCACCCCCGATCACCTGCAAAGAATTCGCCAACTTCTGCCCGCGAAACTTAGCATTAATCATGCAGGTTAACTGGTCTTCCCAGCGCCAGCGCATTTCTCGCTCAGCAGCAGTTGCCTTAACCGTCGCCACCCCAGTAATCATTTCCACCAAAGATGAATTTTGCTTAGCACTTTCGGTAAAAACCTCCCGCGACACTTTTCGCAGAAATGGAGTTGCCACTAAAGTCAAAATCACGATCGGCGGAATCAACGCCAGCACCAACAAAGCCAGACGCCAGTTATAGTAAACCATCAGTCCGATGTAAACTACAGCCATCAAAGCATCCAACCAAGCCGTAATAGCTTGGCGAGTCAAAAATGCCTGAATTTTTTGATTTTCCTGAACCCGCGTCAAGATATCACCCACCTGACGAGATTCAAAAAACTTGATCGGCAAACTGAGAGTGTGACTGATAAAGCCGCTAATTAAAGTCAGGTCAATGCGGTTCGACAAATAATCCAGCAAATACTGTCTCGTTGCACCCAACAGCGTTCGCCAAACACTAAACAGCAGCAGTCCGATCGCAAAAACGTGCAGAGTTACTACGCTTTTACTGACAACCACTTTATCGAGAATTACTTGGGTAAATAGGGGAGTAACTAGACCAAATAATTGGAGCAACAAGGAGAGGATCAGAATTTGGGCGATCGCAGCGCGGTAGGGCCAGACTATGCCAACAAAATTTTTAAGTTTGATGCCTTGATGTTCGGCACTGTGATTGCGGTATAGTTCCGCTGTCGGGTCTAAAATTAGGGCGTACCCAGTCCAATTTTCGGTAAAACTTTTAATGCTCATCCACCGCTTGCCGGCAGCCGGATCAGCCACTAAAACCTGTTGATTTTTAAAGCGGTAAACTGCCACGTAGTGATTGCCTTGCCAGTGAGCAATCCAGGGATTTTGATTTCGCAGCGGAGTTAAAGAAGCTCGCACGGGACGGGTTTGAAATCCCATCCTTTCCGCGGCTTTTGCCAGACTCTTGAGCGACGCGCCGCTGCGGCCGATTTCTGCCAATTCGCGCAAGTAATTTAGGCTGAATTTTTTACCCCAATACTCGCTAATCATGGCTAAGCAAGTAGCTCCACAATCTGCTGCGCTCTGTTGTTGAATGAATGGGTGTCTGCTGCTCAACCACCGCCGCTGCTTGGGTTTGGGAAAGCTGATGATTCCGGCTGCGGGTTTTTTCTGAGCAACTGCGGTTAATTTTGATGGCTCGGTTTTTGAGGTAGAGCTGGCATCTTGGGGCGGCGTTACTAAGCTTAAAATTGGAGGTTTGCGGATGATTTTAGGGCGGGAATTGCTTTCGGAACTAATTGTGGCTTGGGCAATTTCCCACTGTTCGCTGCTAAGCTGGTAAATTAGCAGATTTGTTACCGCTCTCCAGTCGCTCTTTACGTCTGAATCTTCCCAGTTACTGCCGATAAGTGGCGGTGCTTGACCTTGAATTTGACCGCTGCGGAGCCAAAAATGATTGTTGGAGTTTTGGCAATGCTCAGCGACGGAAACTCCGGCAGGAATTCGGCTTTCTTCTATGTAAGTAAGTAAGTGCGGCCACAGAAGCTGTTGTTGGTGGGGAGGGAGCGATCGCACATCTGTTTGTGTCTTGAAAAATATTAACCGCTGTCGCTCTTGAAATTCTTGCTGCAAGTGCTGTTGTAGTTGCGGGAATTCTTCTAAAATAAGCTGCATTGTGGTGGCCGCAATTCGACCGATTTGGCAAGTGCCAGCCGCAATTGCCCTGTAAGGCAGTCCGCTTTCAATAAATCGGTTATCTGTCCCAAATATTGCTCCGACTTCCAGTACCACCGCCGAAATTTCCTGCTGTCGAGAGGCTTCTATTGCTAGCAGCCTGACTCTTCCCTCGCAAACTAAATAAAAATGGCGATCGCTCTGTTCTTGTTCAACTAAATTGTGGCTATTATCCGGTGTTTGATATTGAGTGATTTCATCTCCGAGCTGAAAGTCGCAAATTTCACAGGCTGTATTTAATTGGGCAACTAATGTCTGTTCGCCACCGATTTCCCCAAAAATTTTCTGAATAGCCGGGAAATTTTCAAATGATTCTCGGGTTTTAAAAATGGGATTTTTTACCCCTAAGTTGTTTTTCATGACTTACCCTGTCAAAAATTTGTTTCAATTTATTTGAATTACAACTAACCCGGTTATGAGCAATTTTTATTGGTTTAGTTGCAATTTAGTTGGCTTAAAAACTGTTGGTCGATATGTCCGACTAACACCCCCTTAGTTACGGCATCCCTTCAACGCCTTTAGGATATATAAAATTGCGTTTTTTCAGGATTGTGTGGTGATTACGTAAGTGTGGTTTTGGCTGGCTCTCAGTTTAACTTACAGAATCGTGATTGGGGCTACCTTTAAGGGCAATCTTTACCTAATCTTTATAAAGATACCGTATTATTACGGATAATTATGAAGATTCTGTGAAGGTGGGGAGGCAAATGTTGTGCCCGGTATACGTAGATCTACACAGAAACTGACATTCAGGGTTCAAAAACCATCAATTTTTGACGATCGCTTGTCAAGTCCAGAGCCAGAGCATAGTAAAGAAATATTGATGGCTGTTAGTTTGTAGCAGCAATTCAAGCAATGAATTCACCATCTAATCTGGGTATGTAACGAATTAAAGTAAAGTGGAAAACTCTGCTGTTGATAACGGCCTTCCATTTGGGGGTGACTTCTGTGAGGGCCCAAACCCATCACTATCGATACCCATCACTATCCGTCTAAACCCCGATTAAAAGTATCGGTTTCTCTGCTTAACGAATTTTGTGCGATCGCAGTCAGTGTATTTGTTCTCCAAAAGCATGGAATAGTGTAGAATCCAACAACCAACTACTGCAAATGTCAGCGTCTAATCCGCCAACATCTTCTGTGCCACAGTCCCTGAAACAAGTTCTCAAACATTTTTTTGGCTATAATTCTTTGAGCCCGGGGCAGCAGGAAATTGTCGAAGCTGCTTTACAAAAACTGGCTATGATGATTGTCATCCCGACGGGAAGTGGCAAGTCTTTGTATTTTCAATTACCGACACTGTTGAAACCAGGATTGACGGTGGTGATTTCGCCGTTAATTGCTGTGATGCAAGGCCAGACACTTGTGGCGACTAATTAACTATGCAGAATCCAGCGATTGCCGCCGTAAAATCTAGTTAAATTCTTTTGGGGATGCGAGGAAGGGTACTTTTCGGCACATCTTAGCCGTATCATCTGTTGTTTAGTTCACCCTACTTCATGCCGTTTCACCTGAGTTCGGCTCAGTCAAGGCAACTGCTAGTAATTGAGCAGCCTGCACGTTACTCATTGCGACTTCCCAAATGCCTTTTGCACAATAGCTGTAAAAGTTACGAACAGGAAGAAACAATGAAAGCTACTGGTAAGGTGTATACAATTGATTTGGCTGGGAATCAGTATCAAAGCCCTCGCTACTTGCAAAGTCGCGCGAGGATTAATTCCCTCATCGACCATTATATGTCATTGGAAGTTTTGAGCGATCGACTTTCCGATCTCCCGCAGCAATTTTCCACCCCGCATCCCCGCCCTTGGGAACCCATAGATTGGCAAGGAATCAATCGCGATCAAATTATTGGTGTCAAGCCAGAAATATTTTTACAAATTTTGGCAAGTGCGGCAGCAATAGAAGCTCCCATCCGCAGCTACGGCAGAGAAAGTTGGTGCTACTTACAGCATATTTACCCGCAAATGGCGCGGTTTATGGGAGGAATTTTTGATGCCAACGGCAACATTCTAGAGATAGGTGTCTGGGAAAAAGAAGAACGCCAACATTGCCCGACTTTTAGGAAAATTTACCAGCAACTTACAGCGGAAAAACTGCAAGTTAAACCCAACTCTGTGAAGGGCTGTCAATCCACAGGTGACGCTTGGCAAGATACCTACAAACACGTAATTAGTCGCCTGAGTACCGAGTGGGGAGCTACTTCTGTTTATTTATGGTTGATGGTACACTCAACAGGAGCGTTGCAACAGGCAATTTCCCAGCCTTTACAGGATGAAATCAATCATTTGGCTAAGTTTTGGGGTTTCAGCCGCTGGGCTTTCTCCCAGAGTTATTTCAATCAACTGAAAGGCTCTACCAAAAACCTGATTGCTTTGCTGAAACACCATCAGATTGAACGCACGCACGGCAACGATGTGTTTAATACTTCACTCAGTCTCAAACAGCTTTCTTTGGTGTTGGAATTGACTTTTACATTCACGCGAGTGATGGTGCGTCTGCGGCGCTGGAACCGCGAACTCAGTCGCAGTTATCTCAGACATTTGTTTGGCACTGCGCCGAGGGTTGATGCACCGCGCCAGGTCGCTTAAATCTAAGATATTGCACAAGTTTCAGGAACAGGCATTTTGCCTGTTCCACTCATAGTTCAATTTTATTGTGGGGTAAGGTGCGCCATAAGCACCCAGCTATGTTAAAGTGCGATCGATGTATGTACTCGTTTGCTCGGCATATAGTAGAATTGGTGGAAATAGGGCGGTAATCGGTTTTTGAGGGGATTTTTTAACCGCAGATGCAGGTTGATGAACACTGATAGACGCAGATGATTGAGGGGAGGGGAAAATGAGAATTAAAAAAGTAGCTTTTTGGGATAATTTACGAGAGTGGCGTTTTGAACCGATATATTTTTCCAACTTGGCTTTATTAGTTGGCGTATCTGGTGTCGGCAAAACACAAATTTTGAAAGGAATTTTGAATTTACAACGAATAGCTAATGGTGCTTCATTAAACGGTTTAGCATGGGACGTTACATTCTCGACAGTAAACAATGTAGAGTACCGCTGGCAAGGCGAATTTGAAACGCAAAAAATTCCTGCTATCATTCCTAATGAGGAAGACGAAATTAATAAATTTAGAATTGTGCGAGAACATCTATCCAGAGAAGGAAATGTAATCATAGAAAGAAGCAATAATGAAATTAAATTCAAAGGCGAGATAACGCCAAAATTATCGCCGTTTCAAAGTGCAGTTGAAATCTTAAATCAAGAAGAAGATATTTCACCTGTCCAGCAGGCTTTGAAGGAAATCATTTATAGCGATAATTCTAGCTTGTTAAATGGAATTTATGGTATACCTGTAAGGGTACTATCTATAATTTCAAATAATAATTTTGCTTTGGAAAATCTTCAAGAAAGCGATCTGCCAATTCTTCTAAAACTTGCTTTGATGGCTCGCCATTGTCCAGATATTTTCGATCAAATAAAAACAAAGTTTATCGATGTTTTCGATCAGGTAGAAGATCTTAAAATAGAAGCATTAGAAGATAACGCAAATCCATCTTTCACCCGTTTCCCTATTCAAATAAAAGAAAAAGGTGTTAAGGATTGGATTTTCCAAAACAATATTTCTTCAGGAATGCTGAAAACTCTCATTCATATTAGCGAACTATACTTGTCGCCAGAAGGCACTGTAATCCTGATTGATGAATTTGAAAACAGCTTAGGGATTAACTGCATTGATGTTGTGACAGATTTGATTGTGGAAAATAGAAATATCCAATTCATTCTTACCAGCCACCATCCCTACATAATCAATAATATTGGGATGGAACACTGGAAAATAGTCACTCGCCAAGGTGGGGTGGTAACTGTGAAAGATGCTAAAGATTTGAACTTGGGAAAATCGAGGCATCAAGCTTTTATGCAACTAATTAATCTTGAAGAATACAGCGAGGGAATTAAAGTTTGATGAATCTGTATTTTTTGGTCGAAGGAACACAATCTGAGAGAAAAGTTTATCCTGCATGGCTGGCTCATCTTTTACCGGAATTGCAGCGAGTTGATAATTGCGATGATGTGAATGAAAAAAATTATTACTTGATTAGCGGTGAAGGATATCCTTCATTAATATACGATTTTATCCCGCGTTCGATCGCCGAAATTAACTCCAACGGAAAATACAACTATTTTGTAGTATGTCTTGATGCCGAGGAAAATACTGTTGCCGAACTCACAACAGAAATTTATGAGTTTTTAACTGAGCAGAAATTGAAATTAAACAATACAGAACTTGTGCTGATATTTCAGAATCGCTGCTTGGAAAGTTGGCTGTTGGGCAATCGGAAGATTTATTCCCGAAATCCTCAAAACAAACTTTTGTTAGATTATACTAAATATTACGATGTTTCAGTTAACTGTCCCGAAAATATGGGCAGATATCAAGATTTTAATACTCACGCTCAGTTTCACGGAGCTTATTTGAGAGCGTTATTTGAAGCTAAAAATATTACCTACTCAAAAAAACGACCGGGAGATGTACTCAAGCCATTTTATTTGGAACAGCTATTGGCAAGGATTCAAGTTCAGCCAGAACAACTGACTACTTTCCGTCAATTCATCGATTTTTGTAACAAAATTAAACCAAAATTGTCAACTTAAAAGGCAATAAATAAGAGAAAATAAAAATTAAAAGGTAGAGACAGATTCACAAACTGGCCCTACGCAAGCAGATACAGTTAGGATACATTTCATACTAGATTTAGATAAAACACTTTAATCTCGCACAACTCGCAAAAATAACTATGAACAGCACAGCATCCCATACATCATCTGAAATGACCGATCGCGATCGCGCTAACCTCAGCCGCCTGATCGATTACAGTTCCATCCAATCGATACCCGAAATTTGGGCGATCGTCAAACAACAATTCGGTCAAACCGTCGCCCTCCACGACCCCCACAGCCAACCCGAAATCAAACTCACCTACACCGACCTCTACCAACAAATCCAGCAATTCGCCGCCGGCCTCCAAGCCCTAGGCATCGAACCAAATCCAGGAGAAGCCGTCCCTCCCCGCGTCGCCCTCTTCGCCGACAACAGCCCCCGCTGGCTGATAGCCGACCAAGGCATCATGATGGCAGGGGCCGCAAACGTTGTTCGAGGCGCCACCGCCGACCCCGAAGAACTCCTGTACATCATCCAAGACAGTGGCAGCACCGCCTTAGTAGTCGAAAACCTGGCATTACTGAAAAAACTGCAACACCGCCTCCCCGATTTACCCATTCAACTCATCGTCCTCCTCTCCGACGAAGAACCGGAAACCAGCCAAACCCTAAGCACAGTCAAATTTTCCCAAGTCATGACCACAGGGGCCAACCGTCCCCTCAAACCCACCAACCACAAGCCTCAAACCCTCGCCACCCTCCTCTATACCAGCGGCACCACCGGCAAACCCAAAGGCGTCATGCTGACTCACGGCAACCTGCTGCACCAAGTCACCACTTTAGGCACAATTCTCCAGCCCGAACCCGGCGAATGCGCCCTCAGTATGTTGCCCAGTTGGCACGCCTACGAACGCAGCGTCGAATACTTCCTACTTTCCCAAGGATGCACCCAAATTTACACCAATATTCGCTATTTCAAACAAGACTTTAAAACTTGCAAACCCCATTACATGGTCAGCGTTCCGCGCATCTGGGAATCGATTTACGAGGCCGTACAAAAGCAGTTTCGGGAACAGCCACCTAACAAACAAAAATTGGTGAATTTCCTGTTATCTTCTAGCCAGCAATACATAGAAGCCTGCCGCATTTTCCAAGGATTAACTCTCAGTTTGAAACCGGCTTCTGCTTCCGAAAAACTAATCGCCCGCATCAAAAGCATTCTGTTGGCGCCCGTACACTCCCTCGCCGAAAAATTGGTTTACAAAAAAGTCAGGGAAGCTACGGGAGGACGCTTAAAATGGGCGATTAGCGGCGGCGGTTCTTTGGCCGCGCATATAGACAATTTCTTTGAAATAGCGAATATCGGCTTGTTAGTGGGATACGGTTTAACCGAAACTTCGCCTGTTTTAACTGTCCGTCGCCCTTGGCACAATCTTAAAGGTTCCGCAGGACAGCCGATCGCCCATACGGAAATTAAAATAGTAGACCCAGAAACCAGACAGCAACTGCCCACAGGCCAGCGCGGCTTAGTATTGGCGCGGGGGCCGCAAATCATGGCAGGTTATTATCTTAATCCCCAAGCGACTGCCAAGGCGATCGACCCCGAAGGCTGGTTCGACACCGGCGACTTGGGCTGGCTGACACCGGGAAACGACTTAATCTTGACCGGGCGGGCCAAAGATACGATCGTCCTCAGCAACGGCGAAAACATCGAACCCCAGCCCATAGAAGACGCCTGCGTCCGCAGCCCCTACATCGACCAAATTATGCTAGTAGGTCAAGACCAGAAATCCGTCGGTGCCTTAATTGTCCCCAATGCAGAAGCCGTGCAGAAATGGGCAGAAACTCAGACTCCCCCTTTACACGAAATTGACTGGAATAGCAAGACAATTCAAGATTTATTCCGCAAAGAATTGAACCGAGAGGTGCAAAATCGCCCTGGATACCGCGCGGACGATCGCATCGGCCCGTTCCGGTTGATTCAGGAGCCATTTTCGATGGAAAATGGAATGTTGACCCAGACCCTGAAAATTAAGCGCCCGGTTGTGACGCAACACTACCGCGATATGATTGACGGGATGTTTTGAAATATTCGCAGGACTTGGGGAATGGAAAAGAAAAAATTATCCCAACACCCGAGTCCCAAGTCCGAGTCTTCAGTCCTCAGCCATTAGTTCAGGTTTACCAACTAATGACTAATGCCTAATTCCCAATTGACAAGCAACAACTTTATGGAACCACAATTACTCTTGAAGCGATCGATTAACGTTAAAGTCGTCGTTACTCCCCGCTGGAAAGAAGAAGCTCAACAGCAACTCCAAGCCCAAATCAACCAAATAGACTCTCAGCTACAACAGCTCGAAATGCAAGGGCAGCGGATGGTTTCAGAAATCCAAAAGCAAAATCTGCAGCCCCCAGGCCCGCAAGTAATGCAGCAAATAGAAAACATTCAAGTGCAGGTGAATCAAAGAAAAAGCGAACTGCTAGAACAGAAAAACCAAAACCTGCAACAGCTTCAGCAAGTGCAGGTGCTAGACCTAGAACAAGAAGTGAGTCAAGGTCAAATTGACGGCACATTCACTGTCGGGCTGGGAGAAAACTTGATTCAAAAAATGCAAGTAGAAATTCTCCTCCGAGACGGCATAGTCGAAGAAATTCGAGGTGATATTTAGAAAGTGGTAAGTGGTAATTGGCGATCGGTAATTGGCAATTGATTTAGAGTCAACAGTCACACATCAAGAATGCGAGAGACTGGCATAATAATAAGTATTGCCGGTGGCCGATCGCCAATTATCAATTGCCAAATACCGATTACCTATTACCTATTACCAACACACAAGGACTTTTTACAGATGATTCGCGAAGTTTTCATGCCAGCCCTGAGTTCGACAATGACAGAGGGCAAAATTGTTTCCTGGGTCAAATCCGCCGGAGACAAAGTAGAAAAAGGCGAAACGGTGGTAGTCGTTGAATCCGACAAAGCCGACATGGACGTGGAGTCTTTCTACGAAGGTTATTTAGCAATAATTATCGTACCTGCGGGCGAAGTTGCTCCGGTGGGAGCGGCAATCGCCCTGGTAGCAGAAACGGAAGCCGAAATCGCCACAGCTCAGCAGCAAGGAGCCGCCGCCCCAAGCGCAGCAGCAGCCCCCGCTCCCAGCCCCGCTCCTGTCAGCGCACCTACAGCATCAGCGGGTTTGCAGCAAAATGTCAGCCGCCAAAACGGCCGCAGTGTCGTTTCTCCCCGCGCTCGCAAGTTAGCCAAAGAATTTAAAGTAGATTTGAATTCTCTCCAAGGCAGCGGGCCCAATGGCCGCATTGTCGCAGAGGATGTGGAAGCAGCCGTCGGCAAAGCCCAACCCGCTCCGGTTCAGCAACCGGTAACAGTCCCCGCAGCACCCGCACCTGCACCCGCAGCACCAGCCCCCGCAGCAGCCAAACCCGCCCCCGCACCAGTCCCCGCGGTGGCACTTTCTGGTCAAAGAGTACCGATGAACGCGCTGCAAAATGCGGTGGTGCGGAATATGGAAGCAAGTTTGAGCGTGCCGTCTTTCCGCGTCGGTTACACAATTACTACTGATAATCTCGACAAACTCTACAAACAAATTAAGTCCAAGGGCGTCACGATGACGGCTATGCTGGCGAAGGCTGTAGCAGTAACTTTACAAAAACATCCTCTGCTGAATGCTTGTTATGTGGAGTCGGGGATTCAATACCGCGCTGATATTAATGTGGCGGTAGCGGTGGCGATGGATGGCGGCGGTTTGATTACGCCGGTGTTGCAAAATGCCGATCGCCTCGATATTTATTCGCTCTCCCGCACTTGGAAGGATTTAGTCGATCGCGCCCGCACCAAGCAGTTGAAGCCGGATGAATACAGCACGGGAACTTTTACTCTTTCCAATTTGGGAATGTTTGGAGTAGACAAGTTTGACGCCATTTTGCCGCCGAATCAAGGCTCGATTTTGGCGATCGGTTCTTCGCGGCCACAAGTAGTGGCAAACGAGGATGGTTTGATGGGAGTGAAGCGCCAAATGCAGGTGAATATTACTTGCGATCACCGGATTATTTACGGTGCTGATGCTGCATCTTTCTTGCAAGATTTAGCTAAATTGATTGAGACAAATCCTCAATCTTTGACGCTTTAATTAGTTGGCTGTTGACTGTTGGCTGTTGACTGTTGACGGTTGACAGTCAATGGCTTGCCATCAACTATGTTAAAGGAGCTAATATGGAAAGCTTTTAACAGCTAATAAGCTGTTGCACATTTAAACTGTGATACAAGCATTGCCCTTATTTTTGATTTTGCGACCCCATTTAATTATTAATTGCCCTTCATTTAAGAGGCGGTGCAATAAATACTCTAG
>NZ_JAUBSB010000061.1:0-36512 GCF_036702135.1 Microcoleus sp. LAD1_D3
GTTCTGAGTGCAATTTATCTCACTTAGCCCCAGTCTCCCATAAAATAGGTACTTTATTTCCGCCATGCTGTACTAGTGGGTTTTGATAGTTTTTTGTAAATGAGGGAGACGCCGAGATTCTCGGCACTCTCGGTTGGGCGAGGTGGAATTGTGTACTGACTTGATCGATCAACACTTTTGGTAATCGCCGCAGCCGTCGCACGGGCCATTGGGATTGACAGCACAGCGCAGAATTTCCGATCGAGCATTAAAGCGACAGCTAGCATCTCCGATAACCCAGATGCCGCTTACAAAAGTTCTTTCCGTCGGCGGTGTGGCTGACTGCACGTACAGGGCAATTTTTTGCAGTCGGTAGCGGCCGGATTTGAGTTGATAGCGGTGGTGGCGTTCCAAAACAGCGTAGGTTTGTCCCTCTAAATCTAGATAGTTCCCCGGTTGTGGCGTCCAATCCAGCCGAATGCTACCTAAATATTGGCGGGGGTGAGAGAGAATCACCTCTACGGGTAAAGTATTTTGTTCCATGTGGCGGTGCGTTTGCGAACTGAACTAAAGGGGCAAATAGTTGACTCAACCTACATCTTGTTCATCTAGAAAGATAAGTTTTTATAGAGAGAGTAATTTAGGTTTAGGCGCTAAACTTAACTATAGAACCTTTGGCGATCGGCGGATAGCCGACTAACCAACAGGGCTAGGAAATAAACTTCAACTCGCTTGAGCTAACTAAAGTTAAGTTCGATTAGCTTTGATAAAGCAGTACAGGCTGATAGTATCGCAACTCGCAGGTTAGATCGATACGCGGTTGAGATTCGTGAACAGATTTTAACGGTTTGCAGGACGTGGGGTGCTTCGGGTGCGTTTGTACTGAGGAATTCAGTGCTCTGATTTGTATGAGGACTGAAGTCCTCAGTACAAACCAAACCGAATTTTTGGCAATCAAAATTCCCAAAAATATGCCATTCCTTCCATGATTCCCCAAGCGCAAGCAGAACCTGCTAAATAATGATTTTCCTTGCCACATTCGCGATGCCATTCTAAGAGCTCTGATAAAGCATTAGCGACGATTACTCCCCGGACATCTTGTTCAAACATATTGATATCATTACCAGAATCACCGCAAACTAATGTTGCCTCAGATGGAATTTGTAGGCGCTTTTGTAAATAAGTAAGGGCATTGCCTTTATTGCTAGTTTGCGGTAAAATATCCACATCGCGATTACTGCTAAAAATGATTTGAGCTGGTAGTCTCGATTCAGTTAACTTTTGCTGCAAAGTCTGGAGAGTCGAACTATTTTCTGCTGCTGGTTCCAGACAATAACTGATTTTCCAAGGATTTTGTTCTTTTAGGGATTGGGGTTTAAGCTGGGAAAACTGCTGAGCTAAAGAGGCGATCGCCATTTTATCCCAGTCTTGAGAAAGATACTCCGCCCAATCTAAATCGAGGGTTCCGTCTTGGTAAATTTCGCTGCCTACACCTGCGATCAAATAGTCCGGTGCTAGCAGTTGCTTTTGGGCAATTAATTCGCAAGTGGAAGCATGAGAACGCCCGGTAGCGTAAACCAAACAAATTTGCGATCGCTTTGATTGCAAGCGCTGGTTTAAAAGTTGAGTTGCTTCGTCATCTCCCACTAGCGTGTTGTCTAAATCTGTAACTAATAAAAACTTCATTTTGGGAATTAGTCAGGAGTCCGTAGTCATCAGTGATTAGCGATCGGGAATCGAGCGCTTCCTAAAATTATTTTAACTATTTATCAGAATTTGTTAAACAAAACACATTTATAAGCAAGCTTATCGTTTAAGATTGCCCAAATTTAATTTTCAACAAGTGGTGTGAGTGGTATGGTGAATAATTCAACCTCCGTTAAAGCTTTTTGGCTGTCTTTCTTGATTTCTGGTGCGGCGGTGCCTTTGGGGCCGATCTCCGCAACAGCTCAAATTCAGAATACCTCAACTCCAGAAGTTGCGCTAGAAGCGAGTGCAGTCCCGGAGGCTAACCCAGACGCAGCGCAGGCAGCAGTTAAGATTGAGATACCGAAGTTAGCGGCGATCACCGCAGAGACTAACTCAGCAGTCGATCGCGCTTTACCTGACACAGATGCAGCATGGGTGAATCACGCTTTACCCGAAACAGAGATAGCAACAGTCGATCGTGCTTTACCTGACACAGATGCAGCATGGGTGAATCGTGCTTTACCCGCAACAGATATAGCAAGAGTTGATCGCGCTTTACCCGAAACAGATATAGCAACAGTCGATCGTGCTTTACCCAAACAAGATATAGCAACCGTCGATCGCGCAGCAACAGCCCCAGAAATAACGGAGGCAATTCGCGGATTGCCCCCACAGAAGTTAGAAATTGCAAACTCTCCTCAGTCTCAACAAGTTGCTGAAGCCAGCAAAGTTGCCGACATCAGCAGCGAGACGGGCACCGCTGATGACCTCAGCATACAAGAAGACGCAGCACAAGTCACTTCTGTTTCCCAACTCTCCGACGTGCGGCCGACAGATTGGGCTTTTCAAGCCTTGCAATCCCTAGTAGAAAGATACGGCTGCATTGCGGGATATCCAGACGGCACATTCCGAGGCAATCGAGCAATGACTCGCTACGAATTTGCCGCCGGATTAAACGCTTGCTTGGATCAAATTACCAAACAAATTGGCGGTTCTACTGGTAATTTAGTCAGCCGAGAAGATTTACTCGCTTTGCAAAGATTGCAAGAAGAATTTGCGGCAGAATTAGCTACATTGCGCGGTCGAGTAGATGCTTTAGAAGCCCGCACTGCCGAATTGGAAGCCAACCAATTTTCAACTACTACTAAACTAAACGGATTTGCTTGGTTTAACCTGACTGGAGCTTTTGCGGGCGAGGGAGTCCGAGTTGAAGCAACAAATGGAAAAGCTGCTCCGCTCGATCGAGTAGCCGGACGCGATCCTGTCACCAACAGACCAATTGTGCAGAGAGTGGACGATCCAGAAATCACTTTCAGTCAGTTAGTTTGGTTGACTCTCACTACTTCCTTTACAGGGAAAGACGAATTGATTACACAGCTAGCTGTAGGTAACGGCAATTCCCCAGCCAATCAGTATACTTCAACGGGTTTTTTCAATACATTCGGCACTCCTTTTCTCGATCAAACTGCGGGAGGAAATCCCAATGAAGTTATCCTGCGGGAACTTTCCTATCGGTTCCCGCTTACCAACAGCTTGCAAGTAGTAGTCGGGCCGCGGATTAATTTTTACCGCTACTTTGACAACAATAACTTTAACTTTTTCGTAGACGGTGCCAGCAGCTTTAATTCTAACAACAGCCCTTTGTTAAGCGCTACCCGACGCGGTGCCGGTGCTTTGGTTTTGTGGGATATCGGCCGCGCATTGAAACTGCGTTTTGGCTACTTGGGCGAGAGTACGGAATTTTTGCCCACTTCGGTGTTTAATTCCGCTTCCAATCCATCTCAAGGCTTGTTTGGTGGGACAAATACGACTACGGCAGAATTAACATTCAGTCCGAGCGATCGGACTAATTTGCGCTTTTTGTACAGCCGTTCCAACATCCAGCAAATCGGCGGCTTAATTGGATCTCCTAACAGCAAGCCGTTAAACGGTGTGGCAGATGACGGTTTTGGTGGTCGGCTGGGGAATGCGACTGCGAATACTTATAGTTTCAATTTCGATTGGTTAGTCACTCGCGGCTTTGGTCTTTTCGGCCGCTACGGCTACGCCGAAACCAATATATTTCCCAAGACTAACCGACCCGACGGCACGATCAAAAATCAATCTTATCAGTTAGGACTTGCATTTCCCGATTTGTTCAAAGAAGGAGCTGTGCTTACGGTGTCATATTTAGTACCTTTTGACTTTACTGGCGGTCGGAGATTTCTGATTTCTGGCGGAGGGAATGGCGGCACTCAGTACGAAATTGAGGCAACTTATTATTTGCCTCTCACCGACCATATTTCGATCGTGCCGGCATTTTATGCGATCGGCAATGCCAACAATTTCGATAACAACCCGACAATTTTTGTGGGCAATTTGCGGACGCAGTTTAGTTTTTAATTCCACGCATGGGAACCGAGAAACCGGGTTTTTTGACAAAAAGACGCGTTGTAGCCCGCACCCAAGGTAAAAAACCCGGTTTCTAAGTATGGGCGGGGCCGGTTTATATAATTTGTCGATAATTATCAAAAATATAGGCGAACCCGGCCCTACACAATTTAACATCATACAAGTCCGAATCAAACGGACATTACATGAATTGACACACACTCAATAATTAATCCGTGTAAGCTGTTGCACATTTAAACTGTGATACAAGCATTACCCTTATTTTTGATTTTCCGACCCCATTTAATTATTAATTGCCCTTCATTTAAGAGGCGGTGCAATAAATACTCTAGCTCTTCAATAGATGTAAAAAGTCGATTGGCAATATATTCTTTTGCCGAATGCCATACTAATTCAATTAAGTTATAGTCGGGGCTGTATTCGGGGAGGAATTCTAAATGAAGGTTAGGCATTTCTGTTTCAATTATTTTCAGGTACTCTTCTTTCTTGTGAAAACTAGCATTATCAAGGATAATCACTATTTTGGCTCCTTTTTTCGCAAATTCTGAGGCTTGATTACCTGCTGATACCCATTCATTAATTAGCTCTTCATAAAACAGTTTTAGCACTTGATAAAAATTATATGAATTGCCTTTTTTGAGGAATTCTACCCACCTTTTTTTATCGGAATTTCTCACTCCTCCCATTACATTAACTCTGCCTTTTCTCCGGTCTCCTCGGACCTTTTTTCGGCTGCCTTTTTTACACCTGTTCTTTCTTCTGGTGACTCTTAAACTAAATCCACTCTCGTCCCAAAACCATACCTGTAAACGTTCTGGCGATTCTTTTTCTATTTTTAAATATTCGGCTATCTTTATTTTAAACGCTGTTCTTTTTTCAGGATTTCTCTTGGACTCTAGGCTATACTTAGCCCAGATGTAAACATACTTTTTTTTCTTTAATATCCTCCGAACTTGTCCTCCACTTAAGTTTATTCCTGTGGATTCCTCTAAGTATGTTGCTAATCTCTGCGCTGTCCATCGTCCAAAATCATATCCTAATTCTTGAGGATCTTTTTCAATAGTTTCTAATAATATCTCTATATATTTATCTGTGGCTTTTTTGTGATTTCCCTTCATCCTTTCATCTATTAGACTTTCTAGATTGTCTGGGTCTCCCTTTATACACCAATAAGATACTTTGTTTACTGAGCAACCCAAAAAATCAGCAATTTTAGATTGAGTTTTACCGTCATTTAGCAATAACAAAATCATAATTCTTTCTCTGACATTTGCCTTTTCTTCCTCTTTTAAAGCTTTCTGTAGTTTCTCTATTTGTTTGGGATTGAGATGGTTTTGGGCTGGCATTTTTGTAGGAATTGACTAAACTAAACTTTTATTATACCCTATTTAAAGGCACAACAGCTTATTAATGTTCATCCGTGTAGTGCCTTCCTGATTCCTTCTACTTAATTGGAATTTCGATGATAAATTCAGTGCCTTTGCCGGGTTCCGAGAGGCACTGCAATTTGCCGTTGTGTTTTTCAACGACAATTTGGTGCGAAATTGATAAACCTAAACCTGTGCCTTTTCCTACGGGTTTTGTGGTAAAAAACGGGTCAAACAAACGCACGATCTGATCTTCGGTAATGCCCAAACCATTATCTTTAATCCGAATACAAATGCTCTTGTTATCAATCGTTTCAGTTTGAATCGTAATAGTAGGAAAGGGAGAATTAGCGATATTTTTTGCTTGGCTGCTGCTTTCTTCCAAGGCGTCGATCGCATTTGCCAATACATTCATAAATACCTGATTTAACTGCCCGGGGTGACAGTTTATTTGCGGCAGTTCTCCGTATTGTTTAATCACTTTAATGCCCCGCCAGTTGGGTTTGGCTTTCAGCCGGGTGTTCAACATTAACAGGGTACTTTCTAAACCTTCGTGAATGTCGGCCGTCTTGATTTTCGCTTCGTCCGCGCGCGAGAAATTTCGGAGAGTTTGAATAATTTCTACAATGCGCTCGCATCCGGTCTGCATCGAATTGAGCAATTTTGGCAGGTCTTCTGCTAGAAATTCTAAGTCTATATCTTCGGCTTGTTGCTGAAGTTTTGCTGGGGGATTTGGGTACTCTTCTTGATAGACTTGCACGATTTCTAACAAGTCGAGAACGTAGCCTCGGACGTGGCAGAGGTTGCCGGCGACAAAGCCAACAGGGTTGTTAATTTCGTGGGCAATTCCTGCTAGCACCTGTCCGAGGGAAGACATTTTTTCGGTTTGTACTAACTGCATTTGAGTTTGCTGCAATTCGTGCAAAGCTGTTTGCAGTTCTTGGGATTTTTGCCGATCGCGATCGGCGGCGGCGGCCCGTTCTTCCTCAACTCCGATCGCCCCGGCAATAATTCCGATCAGCTTGCAGTCGGCTTCTGTGGGCGCGATCGACTCAGTGTAGACAACGCACACCGCACCCACGTAATTGTCGCCCCGCCGCACTGCTTGTCCCAGATAGCTTCGCAGTTGGTAGCGGATGACAGCGGGATCGGTTTGGGCGTAGATCGTCTTCTGCAAGTCAGGAATGGCCACAGCCCGATCGCTTCCTTTGCTGCATACGTCGGTGCAGATGTGGCCCTGGGCGCGATCGACCAGCGGGTAGTCCGGCGGCGCTTGCCAAGTCGCGATCGCGCGCAGCACACCGTCACCGACGCGGTTGTAGATGGCGCAGCTTCCGCCCAAAAGCTCGCCGGCTAAGGATGTCAGGCGCTGGATGTTGTTAGCCGCGTCGGTGGTGAATCCCAAAAAGCACTCGTTGATTTTGCTGAGGCGGTACTCTGCTTGCCTGCGCGCGGTCATGTCGCGGGAGTTGATCACAATTCCTTTCACAGTGGGGTCTGCTAGCAAGTTGATGCCCACACCTTCGAGAAAACACCAAGAACCGTCAGCGCGGCGGAACCGACCTTCTAGGGCGATCGGAACGCCTGGATTTGCGATCAGTTTTTCGCCGTCGGAAATCACCGAGGCAAGGTCGTCAGGGTGGATCGAATCCAGAGCAATTTGACGATCAATTTCAAGGGGTTCGTAGCCCAAAACTCTTTCTACAGAAGGGCTTTCGTAAACAATGCTACCGCTATCGTCGAGAATAGTAATGATGTCGGAACTGTTGAGAATCAGCGATCGCCACTTAGCCTCATTTTGGAACAAAGCTGACTCGGCTTGTTTGCGATCGGTAATATCCTCTACCATTTGCAAAATAAACTGTGGCGTTCCCTGACTGCTGTCGATGACAGAGGCGCTGAGGCGTCCCCACCTGATGCTGCCGTCTTGGCGGAGGTAGCGCTTCTCGATTTGGTATGCTTCGCGGGAGCCCGCAGCCAACTGTTGACGCAACTCGCGCGCAGTTTGGGCGTCTTCCGGGTGCGCGCAGTCGTCGAGGCAGACACCTCGCAGTTGAGCTTCCGAGCTCCCCAGCATAGCTTGAAATGCCGGATTAGTGGCGATCGCAACACCTTCGAGGGTAGCGACTACCATGCCGATCGCAGCGCGTTCAAAAATTGCCCGAAACCGCTGTTCGCTGTCTCGCAAAGCTGCATCCGCTGCCACTTCCTGCGTAATGTCCCGCCCTGCGACTGCCAAACCTTTGCGCGAACCGTCGGGGTTGAACAGTGGCACTTTCCGCACTTCAAACAAATTGCTGCCGCCTGTGGGCAAGGGGACAATTTGGCGGCTGGAGGTAAGAGTGCCTGCTTGCCAGGTTGTTTCGTCGGTTTCCTGCCAAGTTAGCAGGATTTCTCTGACTCTCGGATCGGCGGCGGCAGCGAGTTCGGCAGTAGTTTTGCCCTGGTAGTCTGCGGTTTCCCAGCCCAAAAGTTGCAGGGCGCAGTCGTTGGCAATCAGCCAGCGCCCCTCGCTGTCTGTGAGGTTGATCGCGTCGGGGACGGCGTTAATCGCGGTTTTCAACCAGTATTCTTGATTTCGCAGGGCTGCTTCGGCTTGTTTGCGGGCAGCGATTTCGGCGACGGTTCCTTCGTAGTAAAGGAGTTCGCCATCTTCGTCGCGGACTTCGCGCACGTTTTCCGAGATCCAGGTAGTGCTGCCGTCTCGGCGGCAGACGCAGGACTCAAACTCTTTCAGGGAGCCATTTTTGCTAATTTCGGCCATGAAGGAAGCGCGGCGGGTGCGATCGGCGTAAAGGTTTTTTGCCGAACATTTTGCGATCAGTTCTGACGGGGAATCGTAGCCGTACATTCGGGCGAGTGCCGGGTTGGCGCTGAGGTAGCGCCCGTCTGGGGCGGTTTGAAATATGCCTTCTGTGGCGTTTTCAAAGATGCTGCGGTATTTTGCCTCGGTTTGTTTGAGGGCTTCTTCTGCTTGTTTGCGATCGGTGATATCCGATTGGACGCCGATGAAGTGGGTGACGAGCCCGCTGCTGTCGCGCACGGGCGAGATGGTGAGTTCGTTCCAGAATGGGGTGCCGTCTTTGCGGTAGTTTTTCAGAACTACTTTGCAGTCGTGTTGTTCTTTCAGGGCTACGCGGATTTGATCGACGGCAGCGCGATCGGTATCCGGGCCTTGCAGGAAGCGGCAGTTCTTCCCAATTATTTCGCTGCGATCGTAGCCTGTAATCCGCTCGAAAGCAGGGTTGCAGTAGACTATTGGCTTGTCCGGCCGGGTAGCGTCCGCGATCGCGATGCCGTTGCTGGTAGCTGCCAGGGCGCGATCGTACAGCCGAAATACTTCTTCTATTAAATTCGGTGCATTGCCGCCAGTGCGAGTCGGCGATGGCGATAGTGTTTCAGAAGGAATGCTTATATCGATCTGCATGAGTTTCTATATATTGAGTTTATTGTCGATTCCGACTGGCAGCACACCCTAAAGTTTAACAGAATTGCCTGTTTGGCGAAGGCAGAACTTAGAAGGTTATTATGCAAAAATTGGGCAACTAATTATACCTACAAAAAATCTGGCATCCCTCGTTTTTTGCTTGGGCTTTTTGCCTTGTGCCTTCTACCTTCAAAGGAATCCTACTTGTTAATTTATAATAGCTGTTGCGGCGATCACTCTATCTCTGGTATGGTTTACTTAGCAGAGTTTGGGCGGCTTACAGGTTCGCGCATTTATTTTTTCGATTGAATCAAAACAAATAGAGCGTCCGGCTCTAGTAAAATATTTTTTTAATTATTTTTATTTAAAACGTGTAAAATATTTTAAACAAACAGAGTCAACATTAATTTTGAACGAACGCAGCAAGTTCTGAAATATCGTCGATCGCGAAAGTCGGTTCTAGGGCGAGACACTCAGCGCGATCGCCATATCCGTAAGCCCCCCAACAAACATCTATTCCAGCATTTTTAGCAAACAGCAAATCAACCGCTGTATCGCCAACCATTAAAACTTGACTGTTATCCAATTCCGGGAACAGCGGTTTAATAATCGAGTGAAAAACCGCCGGATTGGGTTTCGGGATTATTTGTCCATTATCACCTAAAATTAAATCAAAAAAACTGTGAACTTTCAAAGTTTTCAGCAACGAATCAACAAAACTAACGTGTTTGTTGCTAAAAACTCCCAGGCTCATTCCCGACTGGCGCGCCAACTGCAAGACTTGCTTTGTCCCGGTAAATAACTCTACCTGCTTTTCACCTTCCGTCCGATAAAAAGAGCGGTAAGTTTCAACCCATTCAGGAATTGCGCTTTCCTCGATCGCCGGATGGAGGATTTTAAAACTATTTGGTAAATTGATGCCGATTGTACCTATAATAGTATCAGCAGCAGGCGGGGCAATATTGTAGCTTTCAAAAGTTTTGGTAAAGCAAAATACAATAGCTTTGTGAGTAATTGCCAAAGTACCGTCGAAGTCGAAAATAATTAACTTGTACTGACTCATCATCCGTTCCCAATGTAAATTATAATTTTTTAGCATTCAAGAGGTCAACATGAGTGTCACCGAAAAACCCGAACTTCTAGTAACAGATTTTACAGATTTTCCAGACCACACTCAATTACCAGATTCCGACGGTACTTTTGTAAAAAACTTTCAAGAACACCCTCAAAGCATCCTGTTAACAACATCTGTTCGACCCATTTTAGACCAACTTCATCCCGACGGACAATATTGTATCGGTCAAGATTCCGGCATTTATTGGCGAGTCCCGCAACCCCCAGAACCCCTAGCCAGAGGAGCTGAAGCACCGGATTGGTTTTACGTCCCCGACGTGCCGCCAACTCTCGACGGAAATATGCGGCGTTCCTATGTGATGTGGAAAGAATTAATGCCGCCGTTAATCATACTAGAATTTGTCTCTGGAGATGGCAGCGAAGAAAGAGATAAAACTCCAAAAAAAGGCAAATTCTGGATTTACGAGCGAATTATTAGACCTGCTTTTTATGGAATTTATGAAGTCACAAAAGCCAAAATAGAATGCTATCATTTGGTGGAAGATAGATTTGAGTTAATGTCAGAAAATCAGCGAGGACATTACCAAATCGAGCCAATGGGATTGGAATTAGGCATTTGGCAAGGAATTTATCAGGGCGTAGAACTGCCTTGGATGCGCTGGTGGGATGCTGAGGGGAATTTGCTGCTGGCCGCTGATGAACGGGTAGAACAAGCGGAATTGGCAGTCGAACAAGCGCAGTCAGAAGCAGAAGAAGAACGGGAAAGGCGAATAGAAGCCGAGCAGCGAATTCAAGCTTTAGAAGCGCGTTTGCGAGAGCTAGAAGGAGGCTAAAATCCGAATCAAGAGGGCGGGTTTATTAAATTATTGGTGTGAGAGAATTAAATGGCTGGTAAAACCCGCCCATACCCACATATTTTTATCGTTTACGCAGATATTTTTTTCTTGTCTCCGGTTTGTCGTATGGGAATTTTAAAAATCACCACTTCTAATCCAGAAGCTGCTTGTATTATTTGATAAGTATTTTGTAGCTTTGTGTAGAATCTATGGCACTAATTGTTCAGAAATATGGCGGAACCTCGGTTGGTACAGTCGATCGCATTTTGGAAGTAGCCCGACGAGTTGTAAAAACAGCACAGCTCGGCAACTCTCTCGTTGTCGTACTTTCGGCGATGGGCAAAACCACCGACGGTTTAGTTAAACTCGCCAAGGAAATTTCCCCAAATCCCAACAAGCGGGAAATGGATATGTTGCTTTCCACTGGGGAACAAGTCTCGATCGCACTTTTGAGCATGGCATTGCAGGAAATGGGACAGCCCGCAATTTCCCTCACCGGTGCCCAAGTCGGCATTGTCACCGAAGCCGCCCACACCCGCGCCCGGATTTTGCGAATCGACCCAAATCGGCTTGAAAGCCAGTTAAAAAGCGGTAAAGTCGTTGTTGTTGCGGGTTTCCAAGGTATCGCCGATGCGGGAGAATTGGAAATTACCACCTTGGGCCGTGGCGGTTCCGACACAACCGCAGTAGCCTTGGCGGCAGCGCTGCGGGCCGACAGATGCGAAATTTATACCGACGTGCCCGGAATTCTGACTACAGATCCGCGCTTGGTTGCCGACGCGCAATTGATGGACGAAATCACTTGCGACGAAATGCTGGAATTGGCAAGTTTGGGCGCAAAAGTCCTCCACCCGCGCGCGGTAGAAATTGCCAAGAATTACGGCGTGCCGCTGGTAGTGCTTTCTAGCTGGAGTGACGCCCCCGGTACCCGTGTAGTGTCCCCACCCCCGCAACCCCGGCCTTTGGAGGGCTTGGAGCTCGCAAAAGCGGTGGATGCGGTGGAATTTGACTTAGATCAGGCGGGGGTGTCGCTACTGCGTTTGCCCGATCGCCCCGGAGTAGCAGCGCGGTTGTTTGGTGCGATCGCCCAACAAAACCTCGATGTAGACTTAATTATCCAGTCAATTCATGAAGGAAATACTAACGATATTGCCTTCACCGTGACGAAAAATTCGCTGAATCAAGCTGTCGCGGTTGCAGATGCGATCGTACCCTCCCTCGGCAAGAATTCTCGCCCAGAATTGGGAGAACCGGAAGTGAAAGCTGAAGAACGGCCAATAGCTAAAGTTAGCATTGCGGGTGCGGGAATGATCGGTCGTCCGAGGGTAGCGGCGCAGATGTTTAAGACTTTAGCGGATGCGGGAATTAACATTCAAATGATTTCCACTTCCGAGGTGAAAGTTAGTTGTGCGATCGATGCCGAAGATTGCGATCGGGCCGTTGCCGAACTCTGCAAAGCATTTGATGTCGCCAATTCCCCTATAGGGCTGCATTCATCATCCCACAAACCGCCCGCCGTCCGCGCCGTTGCGTTGGATCTCAATCAAGCGCGTCTAGCAATTCGCCAATTGCCCGATCGACCCGGAGTAGCAGCAAAACTGTTCGGACTTTTAGCCGAGGAAAATATCAGCGTAGACACGATTATTCAGTCGCAGCGCTGCCACAATATCGACGGCATATTAACTCGCGACATTGCATTTACCGTCGCGCAAATTGACGCCGAAGCTGCTAAAAAAGCCCTGGAAAAAGCAGCCCCAGAATTCGGATGGGGCGAAGTAGCAGTCGATACACAAATTGCCAAAGTTAGCGTTGTCGGTTCCGGGATGGTAGCGCATCCGGGAGTAGCGGCAAAGATGTTTGAAGCGCTTTCCCGCCAGCAAATCAACATTCAAATGATTGCAACTTCCGAGATTAAAATTAGCTGTGTTGTGGATGAGGAACAAGCCGTAACCGCTTTGAAGGCAGTTCACGCAGCCTTTGAACTTGCCGGCACTGAAAGAATCCAAGTTCCAGCCTAATACAGGTTTGTAGTTGCGCTTCAGCGCCTGCTGGGACTCAAGCGCAACTACAAGCTTCAAAAGTTCATAGGACTTACGCAGTCCGACCAAAGAAACCGGGTTTTTCCAAAAAACCCGGTTTCTTTTGGCTGGAATGTGCGTATTTTCTTCCCTGAAACCCGGTTTCTCGTCCTCGATGCGTAAGTTCTAAATGTGTTAGCATAAAAAGAGTGAGCGACTTAATGAATTTAATCTTATGACTCTAGCAAAGGAACAAACTACTGATAGCAGTAGCAACAGCGGTTTATCGAATTTCCGCATCACTGTCGAACGTCTGCTCGAACTTTTAGATTTAGAACAAGAGGATGAGTACGGGATTTTGAGACCGACTGAGTATGCTTTCAGAACAGCGATGAAATTGATTGTAGAAACCTATGATATTTTGGGTGATAATTTTCCGAAAGCATCTACTGGTACAGATGATATAGGTAGTATCAGACTTGCTTGGCAAAATGTAAATGCCGATCGGAGAATACGCTTGTTCTGCCCGCATAATGCTGATGAGAAAGCTTACATTTATCATCAAAAGAGTGAGGAGTATGGCTCGGAAGATATTACTTCAGCAGCAACCTTAGCCCATTGGCTAGAGTGGTTTAATAAGGTATGACTGATAAATATTCTCGGAGGGAATCAGATGTAGTCATAAATATCTAATGATTCATTACAGTGGCAAGTAAAATACCAGGTAGCTCCTATATTTCTTGTAAAACACTCTTATAAGTGTGAAAACGTGCTATAATATCTATTATTCGTAGACTTGGCAGGCTTTTTTTTTAAGCCTCACCACTAACAATCGACTTTCGCATTAATACCAATGAACCAACCCTTACTCGGAGTTCCAGCCAGGAGCTCCTTTTTTTTGGCTCGTTTCTAAAGCAGAGTGAAGTGAGAGCTTGTTCCTCAATACAGCGCTTTGCATCTAAATAGAGTACACCCCTCCCCAACCCTCCCCGAAGTTCGGGGAGGGTGCCCGATAGGGCGGGTGGGGTGAATGTACTTCATTCAATGGGAATCTACTGTATGTTATAACTAACGACTTATGAGTACGAAAAATCACTTCAATTCTTTACCTGACAGTGCTATTGTCTATAGAGCTTTACTCCGGAGACAATGGATTGACGAAGCAAATTTAGTTGTATCTTCCGCTTACTTACTGCGAGCGAATGAACTGGGTTTATCGGTGACAATTGCCAGTGTTTGTTCCCCCGAACAATGTGCAGCAAAGTTCAACAATTGTTTCGGAGTTGCTAGTCTGCAAGTAGGACAAATTCGTGAATTAGGTTTAGATGCAGTACCTGATTCAGCATCCCACGCTCTGATTGTCGGTTTACCTCAGGTGAAAGATGATCGAAACAGAGCTGAAAGATTGGCCGATTTGTTAGCACAGCGATCGAGCATCGTATGGCAACCTTCGCAAACATAGCTTAGCAAGTTGTCCGATCAAATCCGGGTTAAAAACCCTTGATAATACTGCGCGGTTTCAACCGCCCAGTATTTCTTTGGCGATCGCCTCCACCACCGGCACACAAACCGAATTGCCAATTTGCTTGTAACTTTCCCCTGCACTCGGATAACTCTTAAAATCTTCAGGAAAACCCATAAGACGGTAACATTCCTTCAGCGTCAACTTTCTCACCATATCTTGCTCAGGAATGTAGATAAAAAACCTGCCAGAGGTTTCTTGCGAAGGAATAGTCGGATGCACTCCATCTACCGAATAAATGCGATTAGGCTGTCTGTGAACTCTCGATAAATGTTCTGTATTGGGCCTCACGCCAGTTTTCCAAGTACCTTTATTTCTGTAACCTACAAACAAAAGTCCCGAATCTTGCTTTCTCGGAGACTCAATTAGAGTATACTCTGATTTATTCAATATTTCAAAATCCCCTGTCTCGTCTAGAAATTCCCTGAGTTGGGGAGGAAACTTGCTTTTAAGTCGAGAAAAATTAAATTCTTTACCTTTAGTTGCAATAATGAATATTCTTTCA
The DNA here is from genome assembly GCF_036702135.1 of Microcoleus sp. LAD1_D3. Taxonomy (NCBI): domain Bacteria; kingdom Bacillati; phylum Cyanobacteriota; class Cyanophyceae; order Oscillatoriales; family Microcoleaceae; genus Microcoleus; species Microcoleus sp. LAD1_D3. Next base: position 14,809 of record NZ_JAUBSB010000061.1, read on the forward strand.
CGATGTTGAGGAATTCCAAAATCTTTAGCATTCAGCATTTTGTAATTCACGCTGTAGCCCAAGTCTTCTAGGCTGGCAATAATTACTTTTAATGTATTTCCCTTGTCGTGATGGATCAAGTGCTTGACATTTTCTAGGACAATTACTTGAGGTTGTTTTACTTTGATAATTTTACAAATCTCGAAAAACAGCGTGCCTCTAGTATCTTCAAAACCCAACTTTTTGCCACAGATGCTAAAAGGTTGGCAAGGAAAGCCGGCGACTAAAACATCAAAGTCTGCTAAATCGGCGGGATTGATGTTACTGATGTCTGCAAAAGGAACGTCACTGAAATTATCCTGGTAAACTTGTCGGCATTTGCTGTTAATTTCGCAGGAAAAAACGCATTCAAAGCCAACTCTTTCAAAACCTTGTCTAAAACCTCCTATTCCTGAAAACAAATCTATAAATTTCATCTATAATTTAATACAAAATGTTATTCATCCCAATGATAACATATTTTATTTCTCTCTCTTATTTCACTCTGCGTTCTCTGCGCTCTCTGCGGTTCATTCTATCAATTTCAACAACTCTTCCTACAGCCCTCAATCTTATACCTCTCATTAAAAGTCGCACAACCCCGCGCCGGACTTAGGCTCAGCCCTGTCCCCAGAGATATCCCAGAGAATAATGTCCCAAACTTGTCCCGCAGCCGACTAAACTAGAAATAGCAGCAAAAATTACAGCTATTGTTTACTTTCTTTCACCAACCATGAGTCAAACCTTGGAAAACCTCACCGCAATCGATGACAACCTATCCAAACGCCACCTCGACCTCGATCCAGGCGGCTACTTCATCATCTATCTCGATCGCGAAACCAGCTTAATTTGTGCCAAACATTTCACCAACATCATCGACGATCGAGGCCTCGCCGTCGATCCCGAAACTGGTAAACCCATCCCCGCCCGTGGCAAAGTAGAACGCACAGAGGTCACACTTTTTACCGGCAGAACCGCCAAAGAACTTTGTGTCAAAATCCTAGAAGAAACCCGCCCCAGCCCGGTGACAATGTTAGATCACGCGGCTTATCTGGGACGGGAATTTGTACGGGCAGAAATTGCATTGTTGAGCGATCGAGAATACGTTCAAGATTAGTGCAGCCCTGCCATATTTTCTTGCAAAACGGCAACCGATCGGATGCAAGCAGCACCGATTACGAAAAACCTTGATACCAGAAATAAGTCACCATCGGAATCACTGTCGCCAACACCAACAGCACAACCACAACAACTGTGGCATTGCCTTGGTCTGTTTCTTCAGCTTTTTTAAACGTGCCTTCAACTTGAATGTTGTCAACAACTTCAGGAGCACCCGGATCGGGTTCGCCCGACAAAACAGTTGCAAGGCGCGTACTTGCAGCCGCAAATGCCTCGTTGTATTTATTGGCTTCCCGCAGCGGCACTTGAACGGTTTCTCCAGCTACACTCTGGGCAATTTCATCGGGTAGCAGGGATTTCACCCCTTCGCCGGTGCGAATTGCCGCGCTGTTGGTAACAGTGTCGAGAACGAGTAAAATTTGATTAGTCTGGTCTTCTTTTGCGGGAAACCATTGTTCAAACAGTTGGTCGGTGAAAGTGGCAGCCGTTTCACCGTAGTCTAAGCGGTGGATGGTGACAAATCTGACTTGTTTCCCTGTTTTGTTTTCCAGGTTGTCGAGCACGCTGGTGATATTGCTTTCGCTGCTGCGGCTGAGCACGTCGCCTTTGTCGAACACCCAAGTTCGATCGCCCGCCGACAACACCGGCATTTCGTACACGCCAGTAGCCAATGCCGGCAATACCGCCATCTGGGATGCGATTAGGGCGATCGCGATCGTCGCCGCCAAAGATTGGAGATATTTTCTCCAGTTAAATAATTGCTTCAGGAGTCTGGTCATGAGGTTAACCGTAAAACTGACTTTTTTCCAAAAATACTATAGAAACCCCCGTAAAATTCATTTTACACAGCGCAATATTTACAATTAGCTCGCCACTCGAACTTCCCGCCCGATTATTTTAGGATTCTAACTATGGAACCAGCAGATACTTATAAAGGTTGGATTATTCAATCCCAGAAAGTCTTCTACGTCGAGGTTTGGGATAGCCGGGGCAACCGTCACGTCGCCGTCCAAAATGCCAAGACAGAGGAGGAAGCTTTGGAATTGGCCAAAAACTGGATTGACAAATATGAGTCACAACCCGGAAGAATGCCGATCGACGTACCCCATCCTTTCGGAGACATGATCGATATGCCATTTTAATGGATACTCCCCAGCTTGTAGGGTGCGTCACATAGAGAAAACCTTTTCAAATCGAGAAATTATGGGGACGGATGCACCCAAAGAATATGCCAGTTGCGTCCAGGAGTGCATTTGTCATGAGATACAATTACGAAATCCCTCGCAATTTCCGCGTATTTTCTACCAAACTCCGAGCAAATTCGTCGAACCTTTCAGACAGTTTTTCATCCAACAATTTACCCTCAGGACTAAAAGCTTTCCAAGCTTGTCCGATCGCAATTTGTTCGGGAATTACCCAAGCGTGCACCCATCTCAAAATGGTTCGCAAATCGTTGAGTGCGTTGTTGTTAACTTGCCCTCCCAAAACGCTAATCGCACCCGCAACCTTCCCGTCCAAATGCTCGAAACTCATCAAATCCAGGGCATTCTTGAGAGCACCGCTGACGCTACCGTGATACTCCGGCGTTGCCAAAATCAAGCCGTCGGCTTGCTTAACCGCATTCTGCAGCTTTTGCACATCTGGGTAATCGATATAATCATTCTCACCATTGCAGAATGGCAGATTGAGCGATCGCAAATCGAAGATTTCAACTTCTGCGCCCAGGGTCTGCGCCCGTTCTGCTGCCACCTTCAACGCTAACTGGCTGTAGGAGCCAGCCCGCAAACTTCCACCAATGCAGACTATTTTTACCATAAAGCTTAAAAACAATAACTGTCGTCCTAAAACGTACTCATTACGAGTATGATTAACATAGCAAGTTCGATCGGCAACTGTCAATCGATTTGAGATTTTAGATTTACGCACGGGGCCCAGAAACCGGGTTTTTTGAGCAAAATCCTTGGTTATAGCCCGCAGATTAGGTAAAAAACCCGGTTTCTTGAGGAGTCGTGGGTAAGTTCAGTGGAGTGGGCCCAGAAACCGGGTTTTTGAGCAAAATCCTTGGTTATAGCCCGCAGATTAGATAAAAAACCCGGTTTCTTGAGGAGCCGTGGATTCAAAACCCCCCTCTTGAGGGGCATCTTACAGATGCCTGCGAGAGATAAACCCATCCAACACCCGCCATCTTGTTAAAATAAATGAACGTAGCAAACCACAAGCGGTCAATCTTGGCAGTCTTCAACCTTGGGCAAAGCAATATGAAAAATTCTTGGAAACACGCATGGCTGGGGCATCTAGCTGTAAACAAAGACAAGTCGAGCCAGAATCCTAAAAAATCAATTCCAGGACGGAATCTGTGGCGCATCCTGGGCAGTTTGGTGATTTCTCAAGGAATATTGCTCTCGACCCCGGTGTTTGCCGAGAGCGCGCCAAACACCATGAGTTACAGCCAACTGATCGACAACATAGAAAAAGGGCAAGTCAGTAGAGTCGAAGTAGACGAAACTCAAAAAACTGCCAAGGTTAGGCTAAAAAATCAAAAAAGCGATCAGACTCAATCAGTTAGTCTGTTCGACTACAACAACCGAGAACTGTACTCGCAAATCCGCGCCAAAAAGATTGACTTTGAAGTCAAACAAACAGCCGACAACGCCGCCGCAGTCAGTTTAGTAGTAAACTTGCTAGTGATTTTTGCAGTGTTGGCAGTGTTGATGGCAATCCTGCGCCGATCAACCCAATCTCAAGGAAATGCCATGAACTTCGGCAAATCCAGAGCCCGTTTCCAAATGGAAGCAAAAACCGGCGTGATGTTCGACGACGTAGCAGGCATCGAAGAAGCTAAAGAAGAACTGCAAGAAGTCGTAACTTTCCTCAAAAAACCCGAACGCTTCAACGCCATCGGCGCCAAAATTCCCAGAGGAGTTCTGTTAATCGGGCCTCCCGGAACCGGTAAAACAATGCTGGCAAAAGCCATCGCCGGCGAAGCAGCCGTCCCCTTCTTCAGCATCTCCGGTTCCGAATTTGTCGAAATGTTTGTCGGAGTCGGCGCCTCCCGCGTCCGCGACTTGTTCCGCAAAGCTAAAGAAAATTCGCCCTGCATCGTCTTCATCGACGAAATAGACGCGGTAGGAAGGCAGCGCGGCGCTGGTATCGGTGGCGGCAACGACGAACGCGAACAAACTCTCAACCAGTTGCTGACAGAAATGGACGGCTTTGAGGGTAACAGTGGCGTGATTGTGATTGCAGCTACTAACCGGCCCGACGTGCTCGATACCGCCCTGCTGCGGCCCGGCAGGTTCGATCGGCAAGTAACGGTAGATTTACCCAGCTACAAAGGGCGGTTAGGGATTTTGCAAGTTCACGCGCGCAACAAAAAACTCGACCCAGAAGTTGCCCTAGACACGATCGCCCGCCGCACTCCCGGCTTTTCCGGCGCCGACTTGGCAAACTTGCTCAACGAAGCAGCAATTCTCACCGCGAGGCGTCGCAAAGACACGATTACTAACTTAGAAGTTTACGACGCGCTCGACCGGATCACGATCGGGCTTAGCCTCAACCCGCTGCTGGACAGCAAGAAAAAGTGGATAGTAGCATACCACGAAGTCGGACACGCCCTAGTCGCTACCATGCTTAAAAATGCCGATCCACTTGAAAAAGTAACGATTATTCCGCGTTCCGGCGGCATCGCAGGCTTTGCTAAGTTTGCCCTCGACGACGAAATGCTCGATAGTGAAGGTTTGAGGAGTCGGGCTTGGCTATTAAGCCAGATTACAGTAGCCTTGGGGGGACGGGCGACAGAGGCTGAAGTTTACGGCGATGCTGAAGTAACTATGGGTGCCAGCGGCGATATCAAAGCAGTTAGCAGTCTCGCCAGGGAGATGGTAACGCTTTATGGAATGTCGGATTTGGGCCCTGTGGCTTTTGAAAGTCCGAACAATGAGGTGTTTTTGGGCCAAAACTGGAATTCGCGATCCGAGTATTCCGAAGACATGGCAACCAAGATTGATCGCCAAGTCCGGGAAATTGCCTTTGACTGCTACGAAGAAGCTCGCCGAATTATCCGCGAAAACCGCGCTTTGGTAGATAAACTTGTCGAAGCGCTGTTGGATGAAGAAACCATCGACGGCGACGAGTTCCGCCAAATTGTCGAGCGGTACACCGAGTTGACCAAAAAAGAGTTAGCCCCAACGTAAAGAGTCATTAGTCATTGGTCATTAGTCATTAGTCCACAGTTATTAGTTAGTAGTTGGTTTGTCAGTTGTCAGCAGTCATATCAAATCCGGTGGCATCGGAATTATGTAGTGCGAGCGGGGACGATCGCACTGACCTGATCCAAATATATAATTCCGATGCCACCGGAAACCATATCATTGGTCATGGGTAATTGGTAAGGGTTCGGTGGGACGCACTACTTCTTCCCTCTTCCCTCTTCCCTCTTCCAACTGACAACTAACAACTGACAACTGACTAATTAAGATTGTTGCGCGTACATTTCCCGGAGTACCAAAGCCGGGTCTACCCAACGGCCGCCGTACTTCAGTCCCCAGTGCAAGTGAGGCCCACTCGTGCGGCCGGTCATCCCAACTCTGGCAATTCTCGCACCCGCAGGCACTGTTTGACCTTGCCAAATTTGCAAGGTACCTTCGCTATCGGTATAATAACGCCCGCCGTTAGCCGTTAGCACTCGGCCTCTGAGGTGACAGTAGATGTGTTCCCAATTTCCCGATCGCACCACCATACCAGTGCCGCACCTGCCATCTTCCCAAACTTCGGAAATTTGGCCGCCCCACCAATTACGGATATAGCTGCCTTCCGGGGCTGCCAAGTCCAAACCGTAATGAAAATCCCCGCCACGGGGGCCGAAGGCGGAAGTGTATGTTTCAAAGTTTTCGACTGGAAAAGAAGCTTCTTGCCACAAATTACCCGTCGCTACTCTGGTTGGTAAGCCTGACTGAGCTTTGACCACCTGCTGCTGCAAATAAGGGCTGATCAAAACAATGCCGATCGAAAGTGCCAGCAGCAGCATCTGTCTGAGACGAAAAAAGCGTTTTGCCGTCAGCGGGCCTCTAGAGTCTTGCAGGATTTTTTTCACGGCTCAAAGTTAAATGTGTGTGGGAGTTTGCGTTGTCTGTTAGGCTCACATCTTGCACCCTTGTCAATAAAGCTTTCAGGGGCGGGCTTTCCGGCCCGTTCCACAAAAAAATTATTCTTTGTAGAACGGGCCGGAGAGCCCGTTTCTGAGGTGCAAGATGTAAGTTATGCCAATTCGCTGCAAGATTGGCTTTGAGCTCTACCCGCGATCGCGAATCAGTTTAATAACAACGTGTATCTTACTCCATCCAAAACCCGTGTCAAGGCTTCCGGGTAAATGCCCAGGGGTGATAAAGCTTCTTCCAGGTTCATGAAGTACACCATAAAGCTATATTGTGTGGTGTTAATCTGTAGGGTGCGGATCTGCGAAATATTGGTGGATAAAACTTACAGATTGCTGATGGCGACGCACCAAACAGCAGGCGATCGCCAGATTGTGTGTACCACATCTACATGGAATATGCTGTAATAAAAAAATTGGCCGAGGAATTCCTGCTGCGGTTGAACTCGATCGAGCTTTTGCTTGACACTATAGTTAGTTAGTTCCGGGATTTTGGATGTCATCCAAAATCTCAAATTCATAACACACATCAAGCAATGCTTACTGAAATTTTTCCCTTTAGTTTTGCCATAGACGCAACTGCGATCGCCGGTGCGTCCTTGTGGTCTTTGGCCCTGTACTGGGGCCTGTCGCCCCTGACAGAATGGGTAATCCTGCAACTCAACCGCTGGATGAATTTTGCCGAGAGATCCCTCTACACCTCAGAAGCCGAGTTTGAAAGAACCCGCCAAGCCAGAGAAGCTCAAAATGCCTTTTACGCTTCGCTGTTGAGCATTCTGCCCTTTTTGATTGTGGGCGGATTGTGCAATTGGGGCGTCGAATTGTCTCTGGGCACTGGTTGGGCGGTATCTATGGGTACGATCGCCTGTATTGGTGGCGGCGTGTACGAGCTCGGCCGCCGAGACGGCGAGGAGTCTTAGGGGATTTTGGATTTTGGATTTTGGACAGGACTTACGCGCAGGTAGTTAGAAACCTGGTTTTTGCGACAATATTTCGTTGTCACCTGCAGATTCCCTAAAAAACCCGGTTTCTGTTTCTTTTCTTGAAGCGCGTAATTACTGTATGATTGTCGCTCAAAAATTAGGATGTAAAGCTATGAAACTAAAGTGGTTGATACCTGCAATTATCTCATCTTTTGCGATCGTTGTTATTCCTGCGAAAGCGGCTGAAACCAGGTGCGGATGGTTAATAAATCCCACGCCTGCTAATTGGTATCTCAAAGACAAAGATGCTCAGTGGACTATCTCGGCACAAGGGGGATATCAAGCCGGAGGAATGAACAATATTCCTCCTTTTAACGACGATGAATATGTCAAAACTAATGTTAATTATGGCTATGGCTGTGCTTGTCTAAATGTGGTGACAGATAGAAATCGAATGAGAATTACCACGATACAAGGTGGTGAACAATTACCCCTCTCGACTTGTCGAAAAGATCCGAATTTGCCAAAAATTCGTTAGTTGTGGCGAAACCATACAATTTTTTTAACTCAGTCAAATGAACTTTCAACCCGAATTAACATCATTACATCAAGCCCGCGCCACATTTAAAAAAAATTGGGGATACGACGACTTTCGCCCGCCCCAAGCAGAAATTGTCAGCAGTTTGCTAGCCGGAAAAGATACACTTATAATTATGCCGACAGGTGGCGGCAAATCAATCTGCTTTCAACTGCCAGCTTTGTTACAAACAGGCTTAACGTTGGTAGTTTCGCCGTTAGTCGCACTGATGGAAAATCAAGTGCAAGAATTGCGCGATCGCAATCTTCCCGCTTCCCTCCTCCACAGTCAATTGCCAACACCGCAGCGCCGACAAACTATGCAATCGCTGCAACAAAACAAATTAAGATTGCTGTACCTGTCTCCCGAAACATTACTCAGCAAACCTGTTTGGGAAATTATCAGTCAGCCACACATCCAAATTAACGGTTTAATATTAGATGAAGCTCACTGTTTAGTGCAGTGGGGCGATACCTTTCGACCAGCTTACCGTCGTTTGGGAACAGTGCGATCGGCTTTGTTGAAAGCTAAACCAGCAAATAGTAAAATTGCGATCGCAGCTTTCACCGCTACCGCCAACCTGGAAGCACAGCAGACAATTAAAAATGTCTTGCAACTGCAAAAACCCGAAGCATTTCTGCTAAGTCCCTACCGTTCTAACCTGCACCTGCAAGTGCAAACAGTCTGGACGCCGAGAGGACGAAAACAGCAGTTGTTAAATTTTATTAAAGCTCGACCAAAACAAGCAGGTTTAGTCTATGTCCGCACTAGAAAAGATAGCGAAAGCTTGGCGGATTTGTTGAAAGCAGCAGGTTATGAAACAGCCGCATATCATGCAGGTTTAAGTCCAGAATCACGACGACAAATAGAAAAAGCTTGGCTGAACAATGACCTTAAATTTGTGACTTGTACCTCAGCGTTCGGGATGGGAATTAATAAGCCTGATGTCCGGTGGGTTGTTCATTATCAAGCACCTTTGCTATTATCGGAATACATTCAGGAAATTGGTAGAGGCGGACGCGACGGCAAATCGGCGATCGCCCTGACATTGATTAGCGAACCCACGGGTTTGCTATATCCAGAAGATAAACAAAGAAAGGAATTTTTTCAAGATAAATTGCGATCGCAATACCGAGAAGCTCAGCAATTAGCCAAAAAACTGCCAGTTAAAGGCGATATAGAAGCAGTTTCCCGCGAATTCCCCGAAAGCGCGATCGCCCTTTCAATCTTGCACAGCAGCGGACAATTAACATGGCAAGATCCTTTTAATTATGCGATCGATAAATCTGCACAGCAAAAAGCCGAAAAATTAAATTTTACTGCAGCCGAAGAAATGGCAAAATATCTCAAACATCGCGAGTGCAGGTGGCAATTTTTGCTCCAAGCTTTTGGGTTTGCCAAGGAAGCTAAATCAATGCGCTGCGGCCACTGCGACAATTGTCGATAGAAAAGACGATTATACTCAAACGACTTAACCACTCCGACCAAAGAAACCGGGTTTTTTACCCAGTCTGCGGGCAGAAACGAAGTATTGCTGTGAAAAAAAACCGGTTTCTCGCTACCCGTGCGATCGCGAACTAACTCATAGATGTTATGATTAAGATATTTGCTTGACAGACTTGGCAAAAAATAGTAAAAAGTAAATGATAGAAACAGACACTGCGGCACAGATTTACACAGTAGAAAATACAGAAGAATTCGATCGCAGTAATGTCAATCAGCGATTAGATATTTGGCTGTCAAACCAGATACCGGACTTATCCCGATCGCGCATCCAAAGCCTCATATCACAAGGCAACGTCAAAGTCAACGACGAAACCTGCACCTCGAAAAAAATATCAGTAAAAACGGGCGATCGCATCCACCTCACTTTACCCGAAACCCAGCCCACTTCCTTGCAGGCCGAAGCAATTTCCCTCGACATTCTTTACGAAGACGACAGCCTAATTATTATCAACAAACCAGCCGGATTAGTCGTCCATCCAGCCGCCGGACACCAAGACGGTACATTAGTCAACGCCCTGTTAGCCCACTGTCCCCTAGCAGAAATAGGTGGAGTTCAGCGGCCGGGAATCGTGCACAGATTAGACAAAGATACGACAGGTGCGATCGCGATCGCCAAAACCGACATCGCCCACCAACACCTGCAAGCCCAACTCAAAACCAAAACCGCCCGCCGCGAGTATTTAGGCATAGTTTACGGGGCTCCCAACACCGAAACAGGCACAATAGACCTACCCATAGGGCGGCATCCCACAGACCGCAAAAAAATGGCGGTAGTACCAGTAGAAAAAGGCGGTCGCCCCGCAGTTACTCACTGGACAATCAAAGAAAGAATCGGCAACTATTGTTTAATGCACTATCAATTAGAAACCGGCCGCACTCATCAAATTCGCGTGCATACAGCCGAAATAAAACATCCGATTGTGGGCGACCCGATGTACAGTTCCAACCGTTCCATCGGCGTCAATTTAACAGGACAAGCCCTCCACGCATGGCGGCTGACATTGCAGCATCCCGTAACAGGAGAATTAATAGAGGCGATCGCACCTTTGCCCGATCAATTCAACACTTTATTGAAAATATTGCGGTTGCGCTCTCAAACTTGATATGTTGGGCAGTTAACACTGGTAGTTTCTATGTCTAAATTTGAGGAACTTTGCAAAGCTTACGCCGCATCCCGGCAAGCATACCGCGAATCCTGCGAAGCTGGTCAGGATTTTAGTGAAATTTTTATCAAGCAAATGAGCGATTATTTGGAATGCGCGATTCAAAACCAAAATCAGAAGTTTGATGAAAATGGGATACTGTATTTTGATGGTGCGATCGATGTTTGCGAAAATCCCGAAAATCCCGAAAAGGCCGATCGCGAAACAGTCGAAATATCTTTGAGTGTTAACAAAGTTATTGACAATTTCATTGTCACGGTTTATCCTTGGGGTCACGAATTCAAGATTCTCCTTGATGAACCCAGACACTTTGAAGAAGCTTTTGAATACATTTTTGATCGACTCCAATCAGCTTATACTGGCGTAAGTCTGTTACCGTCAGAACCAGCTCCTGTACCTTTTTAATGACTAAAGTCCTTACTATAAACCTTTTTTTCCCTGCCTTTTGTCTTGATTAAACTTCTTGCCTAAATCTGTGATGTAAGAGGGCAACCGCAGATGAAAACAGATGAACGCAGATGAACGCAGATACATTTAAAGATAGGAGAGCGAAGAAGGGCTTCAACTCAAGTCTAATATTTATCTGTTAAATCCTGTAGATTGCTCGTTGCCGAACTTCTTTCCAAAAAAGTATGAGCCCTGAGTTTTGGATTCCAAGTTTATCAAAAAACTCAAACCTCAAAACTCAAGACTCAAAACTCTCTCAGCCTAAAAGCCGATCGATTCAGTTGATCGCCCGACACAAATAATCGCATCAGGGCAGCATCAATTACCGGCGACGGGGAACCATCGTCTCGATATTGATATTAGCCAGAGGCACGCGCTGCGGCGGACTAGCAGGCATGGGCATATTGCGCGCCATACCCAAATAGTTCGACGGATCGCCAGCCTTCGGTTGCTGCTCTTGAGGAACAAAACGGCGCACCCCAGTCTGCCAGATGATTTGCGGGAAGCCAAGCTGCGAACGGTGGTATTCGCTGTAGCGGGGCGTCTTCAAGTTGAAAGGAGTGTCCCCTCCAACTCGCTGAGGCAAAATTCGGCGCTGCTGGTAAGGTATTGTGTCATAGCCGAACTTTTCCAGGTACTCTTCGCTATTGACCAACTCGTCAATAAAGCCTTGAGGCCCCTTATTGGCTACTACGATCGACCAAGCAATCTTTTCGCGCTCGCTGTAAACATCCCGGCCCAAAATGCGCTGCACGCACATTTCCACAAACCGATAGTTGCTGTTAGTTTGGTAATTCCGCTCTAGGAAAGGAGAAGAAGTCGCCAAACCGCGAATAAAGTCCCGCACAGTAATTTGGCCGAACTTGAGTTGCGACTCCAAAGACTTTTGGCGGTTGCTCTTGAGGATTTGGTGTTCGCTGTAAATCTGGCGATATCCAGCCCAAATCAAATTTTCCATGTCTCCAGACGAGAGCACATTTTCAGTTGTGAAAACTCTGGGCTGCTCGTCGCTCCCCACTTCAAAACCAGCAACGCGCTGGTTTTGGCTCTTGGGGGCGTAGCTTAATAAAGGAAGCGCCACGTTAAAATCTCCGTTATCTCAAATTTCAGAAATAGTTGACACCGTGAGCTGCCAGCATAACGGATACAACTAACCAACATACAGATTAGGGGATTCCCGCAATCTAAATCTGATTTTCCTGAATTTTTGCAACAATCTGTAACATTTGTTGACTTTGGGGAAGTCATTAGTCAGCAGTCATTCGTCATTAGTGAGCAGTCAGCAGTCGGCTGAGTCTCGAAACGACGCCAAAGTAATAACCAATGACCAATGACTAATGACCAATGACTAATGACCAATGACTAATGACTAAATTACCAGCCCAGAGCCGAATAAAACTCGCTGGCGGGCACTTGATCTGCTGCTGCTTCAGATGTTGCATCCGAGTCTGGTTGCACCCTAATTTCGGTACAAAAAGTCGAAGTGCTGAAACCGCCAAAGCGCTTTACCGTACTCGTCCGCATCCGCACGTTCGGATTAGGAAACCAGAAACGCTCGATCGAACTCATCGTCTCGTATTCGGTAATCAGCAGCAGCGCATCCTCATCATCCATCTCAAAACGGCCAGCCACCGGCACAATTTCCGCATAGCCCCGTTCGCGCAACATCAAACCCTGCCGGGGATTTTCAGGATCGGGGACGATCGCGAACACCGTAGACCCTTTATGATTCTCATCATCCTTATCCCACGCCATCGAGCCGTGCCAAGTCACAAAAGCCCCCCCAGCAGCCCGGCTCGGATCGACTTCGTGCATCTTGCAAATCTCGGCGACTCTCGCATCATCCGCACCCAGCGCCGTTACCTGAATATTTGAATCCCCAATCTCCGCTTGGCGGAAAGCGAGGTGGTGAGTGCTGCGCTGAGAACGCCACTCCCCAGCACTGCTTTGAAAAAACTCCATGGCATCCATACAAACTAGCTCCTTTGGCTTAGGCTTCCCTGTCTTTACGCCTTTTTATGATAAGGCTCCCCCCACTTAGATGTACTTTTGCTACACAAATTAGTCTCAAAATGTGTACTTTGGACATATTGTCAAGTGAATGTTATGATAGTTTACAATGTAGGAGACACAACAAATCCTGCGAAACGTCATTCCGATCAATTTCGCATCAATCTCAGCAAACTGGAGGAGCGATTTATGGATATGCCTACAACCAGCCTCAGCATGGAACAGCAGTTCAAACTTCAAGTGCTGCGCGAAGAAGTCAAAAGGTTAAGCCAAGACCAAGCTCAGGAATACTTGCTCGAAGTTATGCGGCAAAACATGGTAAAAGAAAACCTGTTAAAGCATTGGATGAAGAATATGTGAACTCTTCGAGCACTTCTTCACAAAAATCAGTGGCTTGTATCTGCAAAAAGTACGATCGAGCTTTTAATCATAAAATCCAGAATCCCGCTTTCTCCAAGAAAGCGGGATTCTAAATTGACAAAAGCTTTACGCGGTTTTTTTGTCGCTACCAGACTCAGCAAATTAAATATTTTTAGTCTCTGAGAAAGGGACTTCGTTTGTGTAGCGATAGGTTAAAACCTGTCGGGGAATCAACCAAAACGGCCGCTCACATAATCCAAAGTAGACTCTTCTTTCGGACTTTGGAAAATTACCTCAGTCTTGTCACACTCCACAAGATAGCCAAATCGCTTCCCATCGTCAGAAAGTTTAGCATTGAAAAAAGCAGTCAGGTCAGAAACCCGAGAAGCCTGCTGCATATTGTGAGTAACGATCACGATCGTATACTTTTCCTTGAGTTCCCGCATCAACTCCTCAATCTTAATCGTAGAAATCGGGTCAAGAGAAGCGCAAGGTTCATCCATTAACACTACATCAGGATTAATCGCGATCGCCCTAGCAATACACAAACGCTGCTGCTGGCCACCCGAAAGAGAAAAACCGCTTTGCTTCAACTTATCCTTCACCTCATCCCACAAATAAGCTTGGCTGAGCGATTTTTCCACCAGCTCATCCATATCCCCCTTATAATTGTTCACCCTCGCACCGTAAGCAATATTGTCATAAATCGACTTCGGGAAAGGATTCGGCTTTTGAAACACCATCCCAATCTTGCGGCGCACCTCCACAGCATCAATATCAGGATCGTAAAGATTTTGACCGTGGTAATCAATTCTACCCTCTAAACGAAAACCGTTAACTAAATCGTTGAGGCGGTTAAAAGAGCGCAGAATTGTACTTTTACCGCAGCCAGACGGCCCAATCAAGGCAGTAATGCGATTTTTGGGAATCTCCATAGAAACATTTTTAACCGCGTGAAAAGCGCCGTAAAAAATATTGATATTTTCTGTCCGTAAAATTGTTTCCGTTTGCTGGTCTAAATCCATCATCATACAAGTAACAATCCAATCGAATTTTACAAAATAAGGAGAAGATGAGAGTTGTAAAGTTGAAGATGGGAAAAATCTTCCTTCTTCGTTCTTCCTTCTTCCTTTAATAAACTTTTTGGCGAGTTGCCCAGCGAGAAAGAATACTCGTCAGCAAAACCATAAGCACCAAAATCAAAGATGCAGCCCAAGCCAATTCTTTCTGTGCCTTAAAAGGAACCGTTGCAAAGTTGTACACCAAAACCGAAAGACTCGGAGTTGGCTTATCAAATCCTCCCGGCCAAAAAGGCGAATTCAGCGCCGTGAAAATCAAAGGAGCAGTCTCTCCAGCAGCCCGAGCAATTGCCAGTGTCACACCCGTTAAAATAGCTGGAATTGCTGCAGGCAAAACCACCTGCAACACCGTTTGATAATTTGAAGCACCCACACCAACCGACGCCCATCTAATATCTTGCGGGACGATTTGTAGAGCTTCGTCAGTAGTCCGCACAATCGTCGGCAACATCAGCACAGCCAGCGCCGCACCCCCTGCAATTGCCGAAAAACCTCCCATATTTACCACGAACAAACCGTAGGCAAATACCCCGGCAATAATCGAAGGAACCCCGCTGAGGACATTAGTAGCAAAGCGTACCCAGCGAGCTATTGAGCCTGTGCTGAACTCCGACAAATAAATTGCTGCCAACACACCAAACGGAACAGCAATTAAAGAAGCAATTCCTACGGTCATTAACGTACCGACAATTGCATTAGCAATCCCGCCTCCCGACAGTCCGGGCGGCGGCGGCAGCTTGGTAAACAAATCTAAATTCAGGCGATTGAAACCTTGTACGGTTACGTAGGAAAGCACTGCGAACAAAGGCAGCAGAGTGATGACCAGACTAGCTCCAGCCAGTACACTCATTGCCAGATTAAACAGCGCTTGCGGGCTGTTTTTAACCTTCTTTAAACTGCCTGTTTTCGATACCAAAGGATTCTCGTCGGAGACGCTATTTGACATAAACTAAAACTATGTAGGAAATCGCGGCAAACTTCTAGTTGTACTTCGCTCTTACTTGAGAAACAATCCACTCTGCCAAAATATTAACAATCAGTGTCATAATAAACAGAATTAGCCCAGTGTACATCAGAGCTGATACTTGCAACCCGGAGGCTTCCGCAAACTGATTGGCCATCAGAGAGGCAATAGTATTTGCCGGAGCTAGCACAGAAAGACTTAACTGATTGGAATTGCCAATTAACAGAGTTGCAGCCATTGTTTCTCCCATGGCGCGACCAAGCCCGAGCATGATTCCCCCGACAATGCCGGAAAAAGCCGCCGGTACGAGCACTCTAAAAATTGTTGTCCAGCGAGTAGCTCCTAAACCTAGAGATGCTTGCCGCAATTCGGGTGGGAGACTTGCCAAAGAGTCGCGGGAGATAGCAGTAATAATGGGCAAAGTCATGACTCCCAAAATTACTCCGGCTGGTAACATTCCCGGGCCAACTGGCGGGGTGCTAAAAATCGGCAGCCATCCCAAAGTGCCGTTGAGAAACTTGCCGAGAGTGGTAATCAGGGGAATCAATACAGCAATTCCCCACAAACCGTAGACTACGCTGGGAATGGCGGCTAAAAGTTCTACTAGAAAAACCAAAGCTGTCCGCACTGGCAGCGGCAAAAAATCTTCACTCAAGAAGATGGCAGTCCCTACTCCTAATGGTACTGCAATTAGGAGCGCGATCGCCGAACTGATGATCGTCCCGTAAATCATCGGCAGCGCACCGTACTCTTCTTTAACCGGATTCCAGCTACTGCTAAATAGAAATCCCAAACCGTACTGTTGAATCGCAGGTAAAGCCCTGTAAGCAACGGTGAGCGCGATTACCAGCAAAATTACACCAACTCCTATTCCCAAAATCCGCGTCAGCCAGATAAAGCCTTCGTCTAAAGACTTTTCTGCCCCAGAGCGCGATCGGCTCTTTGATTGAGCGCTGTGATTATCTGAAATCATAGAAAAAAAAACCAAATATATAGTAGCCGAAAATAGCCTGTTTCCCAAAAAGCTAGAAGGAAGCAGAAAGAAAGACCATAAATAAAATCAAAGAGGGGCGGGTTTATTAATCCCCTGACTGTTCAACAAATATTTCTGATAAAACCCGCCCCTACAGAAATATCTCTCTTTTTTTCTTCCGTCTTCCGTCTTCCCTCTTCCTTCTTCCGTCTTCCCTCCTCCTTCAATTGCTATTTGGCAACCTCAATCTTGTAGTCAGGGCTGATGCCGTCAGCGGCCGCTGCTACTTTTTCTTTAACGTTTTGGGGGAGAGGAACGTAGCCCAATTCGGAACTAACTTTTTGACCTTGATTCAAGCCGTATTCAATCATAGCCTCGATTGATTTGGCTTTGTTGGGGTCAGCAACTGTTTTGGGAACGAGCATCCAAGTGTAGCTAACAATAGGATAGGACTCTGCCCCTTCCGGATCGGGAATGAACGCCCGGAGATTCTCCGGTAGTACCACTGCTTCAAGGGTTTTTGCCCCCACTGGGTCGGTGTACACTACAAAATTGCCGGCTTTATTCTCCAGGGCAGCAAACTTGATATTGTTGTTCTTGGCGTAGCCGTACTCAATGTAGCCCATAGCGCCAACGGTTTGTTGAATAGAAGCCGTGACACCTTCATTCCCCTTGCCGCCAAGCTTACCGGCAGAAGGCCACTCTACTGTCTTGCCTTCCCCTACTTTTTCTTTCCATTCTGGACTGATGGCGCTGAGGTGTTTTGTGAATACGTCTGTCGTACCACTGCCGTCAGAACGGTGTACAACTGTGATATTTTGGTCTGGCAGTTTAGCGCCCGGGTTAGCAGCAGCAATTTTGGGGTCGTTCCACTTGGTGATGTTCCCCAAGAAGATATTTGTGTAAACGTCTCTTGGCAACTTCAGTTCGGGTACGTCAGGCAGGTTGTAGGCGAGGACGATGCTGCCAGCCGACATCGGCAGCAAGAGCACGCCTCTGTCCGCTGGCAGCTTCCCAATTTCCTCGTCACTCATGGCGGTGTCGCTGGCTCCAAAGTCTACCGTACCTTTGGTAAACTGTTCGACTCCGGCGCCGCTGCCCACTGACTGATAATTGATCTGTAATTTGGGGTTGGTGGTGTTGAAATCTTGAAACCAACGCTGGTAGAGGGGGGCAGGAAATGTCGCGCCGGCACCCGTCAGGGCTACGTTTGTTGCTAGGGCGAGTTTGGTGTTTGCTGCTGTGCCGGTGGCTGCAACGGGGGATGCTGCGGTGTCGCCGGGGCTGGGGCTGCTGGTTGTGGTTGGGCTTTCGGTGCGGCAAGCTGCTACACTGAGGGCGATCGCCATAACGGAAATTGCAGTAGTCAAACGGTTTGGATTAATCAAGTTGAGACGAAAAAGCATAGGTATAAAAAATCTGCGATCGTTATAGGGGTGTCCCGCATCAGCATAGCGCGCAAAAGTAAAGGTTAGGTTAAGAATCTTTACACTTAATGGCAAATTAATATTAATTAATATTATTAATTAATTGATGAGCTTGACAATAGTGAGTTTATAAGATAAAGACCAGATAAATTTGTACGGAAACAAGCATTCGATCGCCCGATCGCGAAAAATTCCCCATTAAATTATCACAAGATCGAGGCTTGAGAACCAGAAAACCATACAATGGTGGTTTTTTTGACAGTAGTGCTAGTATTAAGAATTTAAAAGCTGCGGGCATTGAAGCTTGCCTCTGACAAATGCCTTCTGCCTTATACCTTCTGACGAATGCCGTTTGATGATAATGCCTGCTCCTATTGAATTAATCTGGGCTGTTATTGGTTTGCTCCTGACGATAGGAGGCACTTTTTTGCCTGCATCTGTCACAATTCCGATTGGGTTGTGGGACGATCGAGGACTTCAGGCGTACTC
The DNA here is from genome assembly GCF_036702135.1 of Microcoleus sp. LAD1_D3. Taxonomy (NCBI): domain Bacteria; kingdom Bacillati; phylum Cyanobacteriota; class Cyanophyceae; order Oscillatoriales; family Microcoleaceae; genus Microcoleus; species Microcoleus sp. LAD1_D3. The sequence goes on from NZ_JAUBSB010000061.1 coordinate 33,016, forward strand.
TTTAGGTGTTACCTATCAAATTGGAGCCGTTTTGCTAGTAGGCTGCATGGGGGGGAAAAATGCTGCGGCTCTCTCGCAAATTGCCTATTTGGCATTAGGATTAACTTTGTGGCCAGTTTTTTCTCAAGGCGGCGGCATCGGCTATCTAAAAGAAGCGAGTTTTGGGTATTTGCTGGGTTTTGTGCCTGGTGCTTGGGTGTGTGGCTGGGTGGCTTTTAAGGTGGCTTCGCGGCTGGAATCTATGGCTTTTAGCTGTTTATGCGGTTTGTTCACTGTTCACGCGATCGGCTTAATTTATCTAATTTTTACTTATTGGCTACCTCCGGCAAAAAAAACACCTTTATTCGATGAGATTCTTAAATATTCAGTTTATCCTCTGCCGGGACAATTGGCGGTAGTTTGTGCGATCGCAGTGCTGTCATTTACTTTACGCCGCTTGATGTTTTATTAATTACGAAGGAAGTTCGGCAACGGATTGTGTAACGGATGTAACGGATGTTAGGAAGAAGGAAGAAGGAAGAAGGAAGGAGGAAGAGGTAACTGGTAATTGTGCAAAATAAGGTTATACTATCATTGCCCAACGGGAGAGTCATCGCGCTGCGGCTGGGATTGCTTTTATCCACTGCATTCTGCTCGCAATGACAAGTGAGATTGCAGTAAATTCTCTCATGCCCGATGCCCCATTTTCTATTGCTTAATTCATGCGTTTTAAAAGAAATCCCTTGTTCTGGGTTGCTGCTGTTATCAGTTTATTTTTAGACCACCTGACTAAGTTTTGGGTGGTGCAAAATTTTGACTTGACGATTCCTCCGCAGACGCAGCCGCTGTTACCCGGAGTGTTTCACTTCACTTATGTTGTTAATACCGGTGCGGCTTTTAGTCTTTTCAGCAATGGCGGGGCGATTTGGTTGCGGTGGCTGTCTTTGGGCGTTAGTGTGGGATTGATAGTGCTGGCTTGGTTCGGGCCGCGAATTAACCGCTGGGAACAAGCTGGCTACGGTTTGATTTTGGGGGGAGCACTGGGGAACGGGATCGATCGATTTGTTTCTGGCCATGTTGTAGATTTTATCGATTTTCGGCTGATTCGGTTCCCGGTATTTAATCTGGCCGATGTGTTTATTAATGCTGGGATTATTTGTTTGCTGATTGCAACTTTTCACAGTGCACCGCCGCCTAGAAATCAGGACGAGCGCGATTCTATTTCAGAGTAACTTTTAAGAAGTCAATCAATTTTAGATTTTAGATTTTAGATTAACCCACGCACCGGCTGTACCGTTCTCAGGTTTATCGGGTGCGGAGCTTTTTTTTGCTTATCCACTGATGAAGCCAGGGGCCTCGCCACCAATTGCTTTCGGTCATTTGTCCGTTGTCTGTTACCAGAAGGTATAGGTGTCAATTTGGGGTTAGAGTCATTTATGAGCTATAATTAGATTTTTTATTGCTAAGGCTAAACTCGATCGCGATTCAAAACACTTTGGTTACAAAGCCCCGGATTTATCCGTGGGATAAATTCCCAAATTTAAAATTTAAAATCTAAAATCTAAAATCTAAAATCTAAAATCGGATGACTCCTAATCCATTTGCCCAAGAACGCTTACTATTTGCCCCAGCAACCCCCGATGCTGATGCTATCCCGACTATTTTTGCTTTTCCCAACGAGTACACGGTTGGTATTACCAGTCTCGGCTATCAGATAGTGTGGGCAACTTTGGCTGTGCGATCGGATATTGAAGTGGGCCGTTTATTTACTGATATCCGCGAACAACTTCCCCGACATCCAGAGTTACTGGGTTTTTCGCTTTCTTGGGAACTAGACTATGTAAATATTCTAAATTTATTGGAATCTCTAGAAATTCCGATTTGGGCTTCTAAACGAACTGATAATCATCCGATCGTATTCGGCGGTGGTCCGGTTTTTACTGCTAATCCAGAACCTTTTGCAGATTTTTTTGATGTAATTTTGCTGGGAGATGGCGAACATCTCATTGACAATTTTATTGATGCTTATAAAGAAGTCCGTACCGCCGACAGACACACTAAATTGCGGCATTTAGCCCAAGTTCCGGGAGTTTACGTCCCCAGTTTATACGAAGTAACTTATCTGGATGCGACTGAGGGGATTAAATCGATTCATCCTGTCGATTCGGGAATTCCCAGTGTGGTTGAAAAACAGACTTATCGCGGCAATACTTTATCTGCTTCCACTGTGGTGACAGAAAAAGCGGCTTGGGAAAATATTTACATGGTGGAAGTGGTTCGGAGTTGTCCAGAAATGTGCCGTTTTTGTTTGGCAAGTTATCTGACTTTGCCGTTTAGAACGGCGAGTTTGGAGGCTTCGCTAATTCCGGCGATCAATCGCGGTTTAGCTGTGACTAATCGTTTGGGTTTGCTGGGTGCTTCGGTCACTCAGCACCCGGAATTTGAAGCGTTGCTGGATCATTTAAATCATCCGAAATACGACGGCGTGCGGCTGAGTCTTTCTTCGGTAAGGACGAATACGGTGACAGTTAAGCTAGCAGAAATATTGACAAACAGAGACAGCAAATCTGTGACAATTGCGGTGGAAAGCGGGAGCGATCGCCTCCGCAAAATCGTTAACAAAAAACTCACAAATGACGAAATTATTCAAGCTGCTATCAATGCTAAAGCTGGCGGATTAAAGGGAATTAAACTTTACGGGATGGCGGGAATTCCCGGCGAAGAAATGGAGGATTTAGAGGAGACGGTGGAGATGATGCGGGCGATTAGAAAAGCCGCTCCCGGTTTGCGGTTGACTCTGGGATGCAGCACTTTTGTCCCGAAATCCCACACTCCTTTTCAGTGGTTTGGAGTGAATAAAGATGCGGAGAAGAGGCTGAAGTTTTTAGATAAAGAATTGCGTAAGTTAGGTTTAGAATTTAGACCTGAAAGCTATAACTGGTCGGTGATTCAAGGTTTGTTATCAAAGGGCGATCGGCGGTTGTCTCGGCTGTTGGAATTAGTGCGGCATTACGGCGATACTTTGGGCAGTTATCGGCGGGCATTTAAGGAGTTGCGGGGACAGTTGCCTGAGATGGATTTTTATGTTTTTCAAGAGTGGGAATTGGAGCAGGTTTTGCCTTGGAGTCATTTAAAAGGGCCGCTACCGGAGGCGACTTTGAAAAAACATTTGGCTGAGGCGATGAGTCATACAACACGACAGCCAAATCAAGAATGTGAGAATTCACTAAGTCGCGTTTAGTAAATTAGATTATAATAGCCTCATGCGTGTTATTAGCCGAAAACGATTAAAATAATTTTGGGAAACACACCCCAATGCTGAAACAAGTCTGTTGCTGTGGTATCAGCGTAGTTGTGATGCTGAATGGCAAGTTTAGTAGATATTCGTAAAGTATTTCCTTCGGCTGACTTAGTAGGTAACTTTACGGTATTTAATCCAGTAGATTCCATGTATATGTGGTACACTAGATTCAGTAGCCTCACCAGAAAAAATGAAAGCTTATTCAATAGAGTTTCGT
>NZ_JAUBSB010000062.1:0-33958 GCF_036702135.1 Microcoleus sp. LAD1_D3
TTAAGACTCAGATGTGCATATTTAAATAATGAGATTAAAATGGGTAGGTATGCTTAGTTAAAAAGCGGGATGCTCCCGTTGCAGCATAGCGATCGCCCGCCACATCCATCAAATCATTATGACCCGCCCCATCAACCCAAAAATTCAATTTCGGCTGCTTCGCCGCTGCAAACAACTGCTCTCCATGCCAAAAATGAACCACCTCATCAGCCTTACCATGAATCACCAAAACAGGCGATCGAACTTTGCCAATCTTATCAATATTCACAAACTTGTCAAAGGGTAAAATAGGAATCCGCGTCAACACCCGAAAAGCCGAAACAAAGGAACTTTCAACCACCAAACCGCCGACTTTTTGCCGCGAAGCCAAATCAATAGTCGGCCCACCGCCCACAGAACGCCCGTAAAGAATAATTTGCTTTGCAGGTACTCCCAACTGTTGGGTTAAATAATTATAAGCAGCATCAATATCACGATAAGTATTATACTCAGAAGGCTTTCCCTGGCTCGTGCCGTAACCTTGATAATCATAGGCAAACACAGCAAACCCGCTATCTCGAATCTCTCGGAGTAGCCACAAAATGCTGTCCAAGTCTTCCGCATTTCCGTGACTGTAAAGTATGGTATATTTAGCTTGCGGGTTAGGAAAATGAACAGTAGAAATTTTCACCCCGTTAGCTGAGCTAACTTTGATAACTTCCCTGCTATCACTCTGACTAGATGGGGGAGGTTGAAAAATTAGCCGTTCTGAAAAAAAGAAACCGTAAAAACACAGAAATGCGTAAATAAAAATTATAGATTTCATAAGTCGTTTGACAGAAAATTCTCCGAAAAGCAAGCGTTTAATATTTTTTGTGTTCCACTTAGTCATTACTAAAGGCTCATAGTTGAATAAGATTTAATTAATACTTTTTTATTGCGAGAAAAGACATGGCACTAACATACCCCGATGACCTGAAATACCTAGACACCCACGAATACATCCGACTCGAAGGCGAAATTGCCACGATCGGCATTAGTGCCTTTGCAGTTGACCAACTCGGCGATATCGTGTTTCTAGATTTGCCAGAAGTGGGTGCAGGGTTGGAAAAGGGCGAAGCTTTCGGTACAGTCGAGTCAGTGAAAGCGGTTGAAGACTTGAAAGCACCAGTTACCGGTACAGTCGTAGAACGCAATGATGACATTATAGAGTCTCCCGAAAATTTGGCGGAAGACCCCTATGGCGCTGGGTGGCTGCTGAAAGTGCGCGTTGACAACACCAGCGACGCAGATGACGCTTTCTCGGCCCCGGAGTATCGCAAAATGGTGGAAGGCGAGTAGTTAGGAGTTTTGGGTTTGGAGTGGGAATTTGGGGGTAGGGCTCGTTGATTCTTCCACAATCTGCCAGGGGTTTCAACCCCTGGCTAATAGCACAAGTCGTCTAAAGACGACTGAAATACCAAGCAGTTGGGCGAGGAGTTGCGATAAGTGCGGCTTAATCTACAGTCGTCTTCAGACGACTTTAGCTGTGAGACAGGGGTTTCAACCCCTGTCAGACTTTGATAGACGCAGAAAATCTTCCTGGTTTTCTTAGCAAAATGTTACAAACAAAGAAGCAAAAGTCTATTCAGGAGAATCCGCCTTGGTACTCTACAGCCCTCAACTTGAACCCAACCAGCAGCAAAACCTTTCCCCCATAAATGGTTTTGCGGGCCGGCACATTGGCCCGACACCCAGCGAAATCCAGCAAATGCTCAATGTTTTGGGCATTTCCAGCCTCGATGAGTTGATTGACAAAACGGTTCCAGCGGCGATTCGTATTTCTCAACCCTTACAACTTCCCGCAGCACAAAGCGAGTACAGCGCTTTGGCAGAATTGAAAGAAATTGCTGCAAAAAATCAGGTATTTCGATCGTACATCGGCACTGGATATCACGACTGCATAACTCCCCCCGTCATCCAGCGGAATATCCTAGAAAATCCCGGCTGGTATACAGCTTACACTCCCTACCAAGCCGAAATTGCTCAAGGGCGATTGGAAGCTTTACTGAACTTCCAAACCATGATAATTGACCTCACGGGTTTGGAAATTGCCAACGCTTCTTTGCTGGATGAAGGGACTGCGGCGGCGGAAGCAATGGCGGTAAGTTACGGCGCCAGCAAAAATAAGGCAAAAGCGTTTTTTGTTTCCCAAGATTGTCACCCTCAAACTGTGGAAGTGGTGCAAACTCGCGCTAAGCCTCTGGGAATTGAGGTAATTGTCGGCGACCATCAAAGCTTTGAGTTCGATCGTACAATCTTCGGTGCACTCCTGCAATACCCCGCCACAGACGGCGCAATTTACGACTATACCGATTTTATTCGATCGGCACACGAAGTCGGCGCATTAGTCACAGTAGCCGCCGACATTTTGAGCCTGTGCTTGCTCACACCCCCCGGCGAATTCGGCGCGGATATAGCCGTAGGAAGCACTCAGCGCTTCGGAGTGCCGATGGGATTCGGAGGGCCCCACGCAGCCTATTTCGCCACGCGAGAAGAGTTTAAACGGCAAGTTCCGGGGAGAATTGTCGGCGTTTCTAAAGATGCCAACGGCAAATCTGCTTTACGTTTGGCCTTGCAAACTCGCGAACAACACATCCGCCGCGAAAAAGCAACCAGCAATATTTGTACGGCTCAAGTTTTGCTGGCCGTGATGGCGAGTATGTATGCTGTTTATCACGGCCCGTCTGGACTGAAAGACATTGCTGAGAAAGTATGGAGTTTAACTGCACTTTTGGCCTCCGGTTTAAGAAGTTTCGGATACACAATTGGTTCTCAACATTTCTTCGATACTTTGCGGGTAGAATTGGGAGATAAACCGCTGTCAGAAATTCTAGAATCTGCTAAAGTTCGCAAAATTAATCTCCGAATTTTCGATGATTCGACAGTGGGAATCACTTTAGATGAAACTGTCACCGTTGAAGATGTGCAAGAGTTGTGGAAAATATTTTCACAGGATAAGGATTATATCAGGGCAGACGGGCAGAAGGCTCTCAACATTCCCCTGGATGCAGACGCATTGAGTGGCTATTTGACCTTACCAGATTTTTGCGATCGCACCAGCAGCTATCTCGCCCATCCAGTTTTCAACAGCTACCATTCAGAAACTGAACTTTTGCGCTATTTGCACCGTTTAGAAGCCAAGGATTTATCGCTAAATACATCGATGATTCCCTTGGGTTCTTGCACAATGAAATTGAATGCAACAGCAGAGATGATGCCGGTGACTTGGGCGGAATTTGGCAGGATACATCCCTTTGCACCCCGCGATCAAACTCGCGGCTATCAAATGATGTTCGTGCAACTAGAACAGTGGCTGGCAGAAATCACCGGTTTTGCGGGAATTTCTTTGCAGCCAAACGCTGGTTCCCAAGGCGAATACGCGGGTTTGTTAGTTATTCGCGAATACCACGAACACCGAGGCGAATCTCACCGAAATATCTGTTTGATTCCCCAGTCAGCCCACGGTACAAATCCGGCTAGTGCAGTGATGGCGGGGATGAAAGTAGTTGCTGTAGAGTGCGATTATCAGGGCAATATCGATGTCGCCGATTTACATAAAAAAGCGGAGAAGCACAAAAATGAATTGGCGGCTTTGATGGTGACATATCCATCAACGCACGGCGTTTTTGAGGAAGAGATTAAAGATATTTGCGAGATTGTCCACAACTGCGGTGGACAAGTTTATATGGACGGCGCAAATATGAATGCTCAAGTTGGTTTGTGCCGCCCTGGTGATTTTGGTGCTGATGTTTGTCACTTGAATTTGCACAAAACTTTTTGTATTCCCCACGGCGGCGGCGGGCCGGGAATGGGGCCAATTGGGGTAATGTCTCATTTGGTGCCTTTCTTACCTTCTACTGATGAAGAATTAAAATCTTACCCCCCCCAACGGAGGCGCGAAATATCTCAATCAGTTGGTGCTGTTTCCGCAGCACCTTGGGGAAGTGCTAGCATTTTGCCTATTTCTTGGATGTATATTCGGATGATGGGAGGAGTGGGTTTAACTGAGGCAACAAAAGTAGCAATTCTTAATGCTAATTACATGGCGCAGCGGTTAGCATCTTATTATCCGGTTTTGTACAAAGGGAAAGCTGGTTTGGTGGCGCACGAGTGTATTCTAGATTTGCGATCGCTCAAAAAATCTGCGGCTATTGAAGTCGAAGATATCGCTAAACGTTTGATGGATTACGGCTATCACGCGCCGACGGTTTCTTGGCCGGTCGCTGGTACGGTAATGGTGGAACCGACGGAAAGCGAATCGAAGCAGGAATTAGACCGTTTTTGCGAGGCGATGATTGCGATTCGAGGCGAAATTGCGGAGATTGAAAACGGTAATGTTGACGCGCAAAATAACGTCTTGAAAAATGCGCCGCACACCGCAGAATCTCTGATGGTTGATGAGTGGAATCGTCCTTATACTCGCGCGCAAGCGGCTTATCCGACCTCTTGGACTCGCGAACATAAGTTTTGGCCGGCGGTGGGCCGGATAGATAATGCGTTTGGCGATCGCAATTTTGTCTGTTCTTGTTTGCCAATGGAGGCTTACAGCCAAGGTTAAATAACTCTCTACGGGTGCGAATTAGGCTTTCCATCCCCTCTAGCCCCCCTTCTTAAGGGGGGACAAGAGTTTTCTGTCAAATCGATATAATCCCCGACCCAAAATCGATATGAGTTCTAAAATTACTTTAATTCCCAATGTAAGATTGGCTGATAGTAGTTTTGCAAAAGGACGGGGTTTGATTCACCGGGATTTGAAGCCTGAGAATATTTTTCTGGCGGATGTGGGAGGGAAACAAGTTGCAAAAATAGGGGATTATGGGTTAGCCAAAGCTTTTGACCAAGCGGGTTTAAGCGCTTAAACTCGGACGGTAATGCTGCCGGTACGCCCTGTTTTATGCCACGATAAAAAGTGCTTGATTATAAGTATGCGAAACCAGAGGTTGATGTTTGGGTGGCGGCGGCTTGTTTGTATGTGATGATAACGGGTGAGTTTGCGCGCAATTTGCAGGGTCAAAACCCGTTTGTGGCGGTTTTGCAAAATGATGCGGTGCCGGTGGGCGATCGCACTTCTGCGATTCCTCAACCGCTAGCCACAGTTATCGATCGCGCTTTAATGGACAATCGTGAAATTTATTATAAAAGTGCGGCGGAATTTAAATAAGCCCTATTCCATAGTATATCGTAAATTATGGTTTGACTACCAATAGGTTTTCAGAAACCCGGTTTGTTCAAGAAACCGGGTTTCTTGGTATTCTCAATCTGCCATCACAGACAACACATACTCTCCTTGATTTACTGACTGATTTGTCGAAACATCAAAAATGAAAACATCCGACTCCGCACAAACATCAACCAAACTCGGAAATTCCCCATTCTTATTAAAGCTGAGAATTTGATAAAGCCGATCGCCCTTTTTGACAAAACTCCCCAACTCCACTCGATTTTGAATCATCCCGCCCGCTGGCGCGTAGTATTTGAGCACCGAATTCTTGGGGGTGAAAATAACTTGATGGGCGGCAGTTTCCGGGAGGGGAAATCCATCTATTTTCAATAAACCCTTACTTGCTAAGTAATTTTTGATGCCCCGCAAGCCATTCGCCACCGACTGGGGATTCATTTCCATCCCCGAACCTAATTCTAAAGTCCAAGCTTCCACGTCAAATTTGAGTGAACTTCCCAACTCTGCCAAAATCTTCTCAAGCGCCAGCCAAGGCTTGAGAAACGCCTCGTCAAAAGCATCGCCGTCGTACTCGTTCATCAAGATTGCCCGATCAAGCAAAAAAGCTTTTGCACTCTCCTCGCGGGAATTAAAACAGTAAAGGTAATCTAAACTTTGATTCGTAGAACTGTGCAAATCCAGCACATAGTCAGCATCCAAACACAAAGATTGTAGTTGATATCGGTAAAGTTCGCTGTAGGGGCAGCAACGAGGAGCGTTAATTTTTGCCAACTCTTTCGCAAAACTCAAAGAAATCGCTTTTCTGTAATTAACTTTGACAGTATCGGCATCGAGATGGATGTGAGACTTAGCAAAACCCAGAATATCTTCCTCTTGTTTTTCAAAATCCCAGAAAATCCGGTTCCAATTTACCCCATCATAAAGATTGTACCGACCAGGGGAAAAATGGTGCGATCGCTGACTGACACCTACAGGATTACACACGGGAACTAGCCAAATTTCCCCGCTTAACTGGCTGCTGTCCAAAGACCTTAAAAACTCAATTAATTGGTAAATCACAGCATTACCGCTAATCTCAGCGCCGTGGAGGTTAGATTGGAGATAAGCTTTTTTGCCGGGAATCGCACCTTGGAACTGATAGACTTGCAGTGAAAGCCGATCGCCCGAAGCAAGCTGCACCACAGGAATAGTCGAAATAACAGGAATCATAGACAAGACTCCGAGAGAGGGAACACGTTTAGAAAGGCAGGTGAGACTTGGCAAAACTAATCTTCCCCATTGAAGCATTGATCGGCTTCTAGCTTTTTGGACCGATTAACCAGTAAGTAATCATTTCTCCCCGACCCTTAATAGAAATAGTACCTCTTCGTTCCAGCACATACAGGTCTTTCAAATGAGAATATGTGGTCTCTGTTACCTGAATATAGCCCGGTTTACCGTGAGACTCCATGCGAGAAGCCACATTAACGGCATCTCCCCACAAGTCATAAATAAACTTCTTGATGCCAATCACTCCCGCAATGACGGGACCAGTGTTAATGCCAATCCGTATTTGTAGTGAATTTCCTAAATTGTTAGGTATTGTTTTCATGTAAGCCTGCATTTCTAAAGCCATATCCGCGATCGCCCTGGCATGATCCTCACTGGCGATTGGCAATCCACCCACCACCATATAAGCATCACCAATGGTTTTAATTTTTTCTAGACCGTACTTTTCCGTCAACTCATCAAAAGCCGAAAAAATTTGGTTCAATCCGGCAACTAATTGCATAGGTTCCATTTGGGCTGAGAGACTGGTGAAACCAACAATATCAGCAAAGAGAATCGTCACTTCTTCAAAATGTTCTGTGGGAGATTCTGCCCGTTTCAAGCGCTCGGCAATTGTGGCAGGCAGAATATTAAGTAAAAGCTGTTCCGATCGCTCCTTTTCTTTGCGTAGTTCTGCCGTGCGGATTTCCACTCGATTTTCTAACTCCTCATTAGCTAAGCGTAGGGCTTTTACAGATTCCTTGAGTTTGTCGGTCATGCTGTTGAAAGAATCCGCCACAATAGCAACTTCCTTAATCGAGCCAGCGTCAACTTTTTGGTCGAGATTACCTCTGGCAACTTCTTGAGATGCCTCAGCAAGTTTTAATAATGGGTGAGTAATCCAACGGGCAGTGAGAATACCGATCGCGATCGCGACGAGTAAGGCTATTAAAACTAGCACGATCGTATTTTGGGTGTTTTCATAGATTTGTGCCATAAAATCTGCTTCTGGAATCACCACCGCAATCAGCCAATCAATACCTTTGCCATCCTTGAGGGGGGATACCTGCACGAACTGTCGCTTACCGTTGAGTAGGTAATCGCCTTGTTGCGATCTTTCAATGCGATCGAAGCTGCCAAAATACTGCTGCAAATATTGGGCAGTTTCTCTGACTACGGGTTCTTCGCTTTGAATCGCCATCACCAGCTTGGCATTTTCCCCTTTGCCCACAGTCAGAGGTTCATTGGTGGAGCTAGAAAGCATGGAACCTTTGCGATCCATAATGAAAGCATGACCTGTTTTGCCAATTGCCAGACTAGCTAAAAATTTCCTTAAATCTTCTAAAAGCACCACATCCGTGGCACAAACCCCTAAGATGTTTCCCGTACTGTCGTACACTGGCTCGCTAGCTGTAATCGTGGGCAATCCGCCGGAAAAATCCAGGTAAACCTCACTCCAAATCTGTCGTTTTGCTTCTATGGCGGCAATGTACCAAGGACGTTTGCGCGGATCGTAGGGGCGGCGTTTTTCTAGCAACTGCTGCCGATTGCCCCGACTATCCATAGCATAATAGTAAAAATTGTAGTCGCTCTCTTGATTGCTAACAGACATGACGAGCGTTGCAGAACCTTGATAAAACAGGCGAGATGCCCCCAGATATTGCCCTTGGGAGTCACCGCAGTAGGATGAATCAATAAAGGTAGAAATTTGTATCTGGGTCATAAATTGCTTGGCATTGCTGGCATTAACCATGTCAAAACTATTCTCAGAAAAAGCTGCTCCATTCAACTGATTAAAGTCGTGGGATCTACCTAGATATTTTCTTAATTCTCCATCAATCCGGGCAGTGAGTTCATTGCGTAATTGGGCTGCTAGATCGTTAACCGCTTTTTGACCGCTGCGAAAAGACAAATAACTGACTAAGCCCACAGTTCCAGCGATCTGCAATACAAAGGGCAAAACAAGGGCGATGCGGAGCCGGAACCTGCGATTTTTGATTTTCATCTAAAAAAAAACGTGAAGTTTCTGAGATTTACAGGATTTACGCATAAACCCTATTTATAGGGTGTGCACTGCACACCTTACGCCATAAATAGCGTGTCAAAATACTTGGGGCGTAATTCCTGATTTATATTCTTTGTTAATATCATGCTAGATATAACCCTTTGTTTCACGAACGGCACCTTGGAACTGATAGACTTGCAGTGAAAGCCGATCGCCCGAAGCAAGCTGCACCACAGGAATAGTCGAAATAACAGGAATCATAGAGAAGGAAGTTCGGCAACGGATTCTGTAACGGATGTAACGGATGTCAGGAAGAGGGAAAAGGAAGTGGGAAGAGGGAAGAAGTCAAGCGTGAAGAAGGCAAAATTTTTTTCTTTCTTCTGCCAACTGCCAATTGCCAACTGCCAACTGCCAACTGCCAACTGCCAACAGACTTATTCCTTCATAGCCGATTTGCGGGCGTTGGTCTAAAATCAATACAGTCCTCTGCTGACTTGCTTTGAGCAAGATTTAAGCATACTTATCCTGAAACCTTATAATAATCCTTGTGCAAGACACTGCCCAGAACCGCCCAGAGCTGGATCTGAAGACCATATTTCCCTTCGAGCTAGATAACTTTCAGAGAGAGGCGATCGCCGCCCTCGATGCAGGTAAATCCGTTGTCGTGTGCGCTCCCACAGGCTCTGGGAAAACGTTAATCGGGGAATACGCCATCCATCAAGCACTCGACCGGGGGCGGCGCGTCTTCTATACCACTCCCCTCAAAGCACTCTCTAACCAAAAGCTGCGCGACTTCCGCAGTCAATTTGGAGACGACAACGTAGGTTTGCTGACGGGCGACATCTCCGTCAATCGAGATGCGCCGATTTTGGTGATGACTACCGAAATATTTCGGAATATGCTCTACGGTACGCCGATCGGAGAAGTCGGTACTTCCCTCACCGGAGTCGAAACCGTGGTGCTCGACGAGTGTCACTACATGAACGATCGCCAGCGTGGTACTGTCTGGGAAGAATCCATCATCTACTGTTCGAGCGAAATTCAACTTCTCGCCCTCTCAGCAACCGTTGCCAATAGCGAGCAACTCACAGACTGGATTAACAAAGTCCACGGGCCCACAGAGCTCATCTACTCAGACTTTCGGCCAGTGCCGCTGCAATTCCACTTCGCCAACCAAAAAGGGATATTTCCCCTGCTAGACGACACCGGCAAAAGAGCCAATGTCCGGTTAGTCCCCAAAAAGAAGGGGCAAAAAGTAGAAAGAGGCAGCATTCCCACTCCGAGTTTGACCGATGTTTTATCCCGGTTGGACGATCGAGATATGCTACCAGCAATTTACTTCATCTTCAGCCGTCGCGGGTGCGACCAAGCAGTCGCAGAAGTCGGCAATTTCTCCCTGGTTAACGAAGCCGAAACAGCCGAACTCAAACGCATCATTGACGATTTTTTACAGCGAAACCCAGAAGCAGAACGCTTCGGTCAAAAAGAAGCACTTTTAAAAGGCATTGCCGCCCACCACGCAGGCATTTTGCCCGCTTGGAAAGGCTTGGTAGAAGAACTCTTTGGCAGAGGTTTGATTAAAGTCGTATTTGCCACCGAAACCCTAGCAGCCGGGATTAATATGCCCGCCCGCACCACAGTCATTTCCACCCTGTCCAAGCGCACCGACAAGGGACACCGACTGCTAAACGCTTCAGAATTCCTGCAAATGGCCGGTCGGGCGGGTCGGCGGGGCATGGACAAGCTGGGGCACGTGGTCGCAGTTCAGACGCGCTTTGAAGGCGCAAAAGAAGCCTCGTATTTGGCAACAGCCAAAGCCGACCCCCTCGCCAGTCAGTTTACCCCCAGCTATGGCATGGTGCTGAATTTGCTGCAAACTCACACTCTCGACGAAGCTCAAGAGTTGGTAGAGCGAAGTTTTGGTCAATACCTGTCTACCTTGTACTTGCAGCCGCAGCAAGAAGAATTAGACCGATTGCAAACAGAATTGGCGGTGCTAGAACAGTCCCTGGCGGCCGGAGGAAATGTCTCCACCCTGGAAAAAGAGCTCGCCCATTACGAAAAATTGCAGGCAAGACTCAAAGAAGACAAACGTTTGCTCAAAATTCTATTGCAGCAAGCTGAAGAAGCCAGATTTAAGGAGATGTCCGTAGCTGTGGCTTTTGCAGTGCTCGGCACGGTTCTGAGTCTCAAAGGCAAGCACGTTCCGACAGCCAAACGATCGCACACAAATCCTGTACCCGCCGTATTGGTTGCCAAAACCCCAGGTTCAGGCCAAGCACCAAATTTGGTGTGCTTGGGCAAAGATAACCGCTGGTATGTCGTCGCCATTAGCGATGTCGCTACCCTGCACGCCGAATTACCTCGCTTGAGCGTAGCAGATACCTTGAACCCGCCCCCGGAAATGCCCCTGAGACTCGGCCAGTGCCGCTTGGGAACTGAAGAAACTGCTTCAATTGCTGGCTCGATCCCACAATTGCCGACACCAGAACCGAGCCCAGAGGCGATCGAGCAACAGCAGAAAATCGCAGCCCTAGAAGCTAAGCTAGAAATTCACCCGGTTCTAGAATGGGGCAATCCCGGTACTTTGCTCAAACGCCAGCGCCGCCGGGAAGAATTGAAAAAAGAAATCCGCAAAAGCGAACAAGAGTTAGAAAAGCAACGAGCTCGCTACTGGGAGCAATTTCTCAACTTAATCGACATCTTGCTGAATTTCGGCTGCTTGGAAAGAGTAGTTTCGGCAACTGGAAACCGAGATGACTCCTCCGACAGGTTAGTGCCCACAATCTTGGGCCAAGCTTGCGCCGCCATTCGTGGCGATAACGAACTGTGGCTGGGTTTGTCCCTAATGTCTGCGGAGTTTGACGAACTCGACCCCCACCACCTCGCTGCTGCTTGCGCGGCCTTAGTTACAGAAGTTTCCAGGCCCGACAGTTGGACTCACTACTCGCTGTCGCCGGAAGTTTTGGCACCTTTGGACAATCTGCAAAAAGGCTTGCGTCGCCGATTGTTTCAAGTGCAGTACCGTCATGAAGCTGCAATCCCGATTTGGCTGGAACGGGATTTAGTGACTTTGGTCGAACAGTGGGCTCTGGGTGTTGAATGGCTGGAACTGATTAGCCATACGAGTTTGGATGAAGGGGATGTGGTGCGGATTTTGCGCCGGACTTTGGATTTCTTGTCTCAGATTCCTCATGTTCCTCATGTTTCGGATGCTTTGCGGAGGAATGCTTGTCGGGCGATGCAGTTAATCGATCGATTCCCCGTGAATGAAGCTGCAACTTAGAAAATTGTTGACAGTTGACTGTTGGCTGTTGGCTGTTGACAGTTGACAGTTGACTGTTGACTGTTGGCTGTAAGCTGTGCGGCATCTAAATTGTATTTTTGGTTCTTCAACCCAAATGCACCCAGGTTTTAATTTAAAATCGTTTCCGGTGGCATCGCTATTGTTCAAATGTCCAAACAGTCAACTGTCAACAGTCAACTGTCATGAGGAATAGATCCAGATTTAAATCCAAAATCTAAAATCCAAAATCTAAAATCCAAAATCTAAAATCTAAAATCTAAAATCGCTCGATCGCACTTTTTCCTGATTCAGGTTGCAGGGCAGGATAGAAAATTGTATGGTGCGGATCGATCGCTCTTAATTGTTATTGAATTTTTGTCTAGCGGTGCGCTGGGTAATTCTCATACTTATGATTCAACAAATCAAAAAGCCTCATCAAATGCCTGATGCCTGCTCCCAGGCTAAAAAAATTCGCTTTTTCACTTTCTTGCAAAGAGTCTTAATTGGAATTCTAGCGAGTACATTACTCAATCTCTTCATCCTATTTCCCTCTCCGAGTTTCGCAGAAGTAGTTCTGGGCGTTGTTCGCAGTTCCGAGAATTCTCCCGATTGGGTAAAGATTACCACCCGCCTCTGGGAAAGCGGCATTGCTTACAAACCAATCAATCTGGAAGAAATCAAAAGTACGGCAGATTTAACAGGCGTTAACGTGCTGTTTTTGCCCAACATTGAAACTTTGACTCCGGCGCAAATTAAAGTTTTAGAAGCTTGGGCATCCCAGGGCGGCCGCTTGATTGCTTCGGGCCCAGTCGGTCGCAGTTCCCCGGCCTTGGTGCGCCAATCTTTGCGATCGCTCCTTGGGGCCTATTGGGCTTTTCCGTTAACCCAGCCCGCTACCCCGCAACCGCGCAGCCGCTGTCGGGATCTTGCTTGCACTACTTCTAACAATTGGGTGCCGACTGCACAACAAAATGCTTCTGTCCAAGGCGGTGTCTTGATTCCGGCTGATGCGAACAGTCAAACTATTGCTACTTGGAAAGATAGTTCCGGTTCCTCCGCAGCCATTGCCACGGATCGCGCTACCTATCTCGGCTGGCGCTGGGGTAGCGACGGTTCGGGAAATGTAGATAAGGCTTGGCTGCAAGCCTCGATCGCCCGCTGGGGAGGCACAATCGCTTCCCAGCCTGTAGCGCCGCCCACTGCTGCCGCGACCCCCCTGCCAACTCCCCCTTCCAGAGTCACTAGAAACAGCCCTAGTTTGCCGCGTAGTAACCCGCTGAGCCGAGTTTCTCCATCTGGCTCGCTTCCCGATTCAGTTCCTGCAACTTTTACAGACCCTTCGGATCAGGCGGCGTCGGCGGGTTTGGACGTGCAGCCAAATTCCAATAAGCCGATCGTCAGCATTGAAGCGTACTTGATGCGCCAAGAACTCACTAACCTCCTCGGCCGGTTTGAAAGCGCCCTGACAGCATCTAATTCAGCCAATACCGCCATCAATCTCAATGCTGCTACCTCCCCTCAACTGGTGGCGGCAGAACAGGGCGGAGGCGGCCCGGCAGCCAGCCGCCCCCCTGTTCTACAAGCGATCAGGGGGCGGGCGATCGCCCAAGCGCGGCAGGTTTTGCAAACTTTTGACCAACTCCTGCAAGAGCAAAACTACGCGGAGGCTAGAAAGCAGTGGGTGGAAGCGCGGCAGTTGCTGTGGGAAAATTACCCGAAGGAAGGACAGCGGGTTGGGGCGGAAATTCGGGCGGTTTGGCTCGATCGCGGGACGATCGTCGCAGCGCGATCAGAACAGGGTTTGGCGGCAGTGTTCGATCGACTCGCGGCCGCCGGTATCAATACTGTTTTCTTTGAAACATTGAATGCGGGATATACAATTTATCCCAGTCAAGTTGCACCGCAACAAAATCCCCTGACTGTTGGCTGGGACCCGCTGGCATCTGCGGTTAAATTAGCTCACGAGCGAGGCATGGAACTGCACGCTTGGGTTTGGGTTTTTGCCACAGGAAATAAGCGCCACAATACTTTAATTGGCAAGCCTAGTTCTTATCCGGGTCCCGTGCTTTCCGCTCATCCACAGTGGGCAAATATTGACAATAAAGGACGCACACAAAATCCTAACGATGGCAAATTTTATCTCGATCCGGCGAACCCGGAAGCGCGTAATTATTTGCTACAAATTGTCAGCGAAATTGCCAACAACTACAAAGTAGATGGGGTACAATTAGACTATATTCGCTATCCTTTTCAAGATGACAATGCGAATTTTACTTACGGTTACGGTATTGCTGCGAGGCAGCAATTTAGGCAGTTAACTGGTGCAGATCCGGTGAACATTTCGCCGAGTTCCGGCAGTTTGTGGCGGCAGTGGGTTGAGTTTAAAACTAATCAAATTAATAGTTTTGTAGCTGACGTTTCTCAGCTTTTGTGGCAGAATTATCCGCGCACAATTCTGTCGGTGGCGGTGTTTCCCCACCCGGAAAGTCAGCGGATTTACAAAATTCAGCAAAATTGGGAAGTTTGGGCTCGTCAGGGCATTGTAGATTTGATTGTGCCGATGACTTATGCTTTGGATACGAACCGACTTCAGCGCATCACCGAACCGCTGGTAAATGAACAAATTCTGGGTTCGGCTTTGATTTCTCCGTCGGTTAAGTTGTTGACTCTCCCGGAAGTTGTGGCGATCGACCAAATTCAAGCTTTGCGCGATTTGCCGACAGGGGGCTATGCTATTTTTGCGGTGGAAAGTATCAGCAGCGGGATGCAGGGGTTTTTTAACCGCACTCAAGGCCCGCCAGTGCGCTCCACTTCTGCAGCGGAGCCGATTCCTTACCGACAGCCGTTTGCGGCGGCGGCTTCGCGGTATACTGCTCTCAAGCAGGAATGGAGTTTTTTGTTGGCTAACAATCAGTTGCGGATGTCGGAATCTGAACTGAAAGTTTTGCAAAGTCGAGCCGATGAATTGGCGCAAGCTTTGAGCAAATTGGCGGCAAATCCTTCTACGGAAAGTTTAGCAACTGCTAAAAGATTGTTAAGGAGTTTTCAATCTCAATTTCAATCTTCGATGCGCTTGCATTCTGCAGAAAATAGCTATCAAGTTCAAACTTGGCAAAATCGTTTGGAGAGTTTGGATATGCTGTTACGTTACGGCGAAAGGATGGAGTTGAATCGCAGGTAAATGCAGCTTTTTGGGCTGAGTTATTGTGTAGCTACTCTTGGTTCAAACTGAGATGTTGCACTATTCTTAATATCCCTTCTCTGGGCGGGCTCTCCTGCCCAACCCCTACTCCCCACAAGAAAGAAAATGTAGTTGTTGTGGAACAGGCATCTTGCCTGTTAAGCGAGAATGGTGCAAGATGTGAGTTCAAACTGAAATGTTTTACCATTTCGCTTAACAGGCTATTCGGGCCTGTGAAGCCAAGAGTGAGTTTGATATTGTGGGCCGTTGCTCTTCTGGCCCGCCCCTCCCAGACTTATGGAGAATGGTGCAATAAATCAGATGATTTCGACTTAGGTCGATCGCGCCCAATGATCTGTATCAGTAGTTACGAAAAAACTCTGAGTAGAAATACACTATTTTGATATAAATTGATCGACGGTGCTGTTGTCAGTAAACTACAGCAGAAGGAGAAAAGGAAGGGCAAAGGGAAGATGATTTCCAATCAAAACTCAAAACAATTTCCAATTCCCAATTCCTCTTAAGATGGCTATGTTTTCTAAACCGCTCAATCGCTTTGCTACCAAAATTATCGGCAAAGTTCCATTACAAACTGTGTTCGTGGTTCCTTTTTTAGTGCAAATTGTCGGCACCGTAGGAGTTGTAGGTTGGCTGTCGTTCCAAAACGGTCAACGGGCGGTCAACGATGTTGCCGCTCAGTTGCGGGGAGAAATTAGCGATCGCATCAAAGACCGCATGGAAAATTATATGTCAATTCCCCACATAGTCAATCACCTGAACGTTCAAGGCATAAAATTGGGGCAGTTGAACCTAGAAGACAACCAAAAACTAGAACATCATTTCCTCGAACAAATTCAATATTTTGATTCGATCAGCATCATTTACACAGGCAAAGAAAATGGAGAACATTCGGGAGCAATCCGCACTAAAGAGCTGACTTTGATATCTGCTGCCGACAGCTCTACTGGCAATAAATTAGCTCGATATACTGGTGACTATCGGGGAAATCGCCTTCAATTAGTGGAAATTTCACCCGATATTTACGACCCGCGAACTCGCCCGTGGTACATAGCTGCCGCTGCCGCCAAAAAACCTATTTGGACTCCAATTTATACAGATTTTTTGACGAGGGAACTGGCAATTACTGCTGCTTTGCCTATCTACGACGACGCTGGCAAGTTGTTAGGCGTAGCGGGCAGCGATTTGCTGTTTTCCCGCATCAAAGAATTTCTGGTTAGCCTCAAAATTGGCAAATCGGGACAAACTTTTGTCATGGAGCGATCGGGGATGTTAATTGCCACTTCAACGGCGAGTCAAGAATTCGTCGTGGTGGAAGGTAAAGAAACAAGACGCATCAAAGCTTCAGAAAGCGAGAATCCGGTAATTCGACAAACCGCACAACATTTAGATAAATCCTACGATAGCTTAGCTAAAATCAATAATTCTCAACAGCTTACTTTTGATGTTGATGGCAAGCGAAATTTTATTCAGGTAGCTCCTTTTGCAGACAATAGAGGGTTGGATTGGCTGATTGTAGTAGTTGTGCCAGAATCGGACTTTATGGAACAAATTAACGCCAATACGCGCACGACTTTTTTGCTGTCGGTTGCAGCTTTGATCGGGGCGACAATTCTGGGGATTCTTACTGCTAAATGGGTGGTGCAGCCGATTTTAAAATTGAATGCGGCGGCGAAAGCTTTGGCGCGGAATGAATGGGATACAAAGCTCACTCTAAATCGCCAAGATGAACTCGGAGAACTTGCCACTTCTTTTAACAGCATGGCAGAGCAATTGCAGCATTCCTTTACTTCGCTCTCGGAAAGCGAAAACCGAGTAAAACAATTTCTCAATGCAGTACCGCTAGGGATTTTTATTGCCGATGGAAACGGTCAACCTCACTACATTAATCCTATAGGAGAGCAGCTTTTAGGTCAAGGACTTGTGGCAGCCGATGCCGAAAATTTGCGCCAATCCTACGGAGCTTATTTAGCTGGAACTCAGGAAATTTATCCGGCGGAACGCGACCCAATGTTAAATGCTTTGCAGGGCAAAAATGTCACTGTTGATGACATTGAAATCTGCTCTAAAGACAAAACTGTTCCCATGCAAATTTCGGGGACTCCTATTTACGACGCCCAAGGAAATATTATCTATGGAATGTGTGCTTTTCAAGATATTACAGAACGCAAACTAGCCGAAAAATTATTAAGGGAATACAACGACAATTTAGCAGTGCAAGTTGCAGAACGTACCGCCGATCTTGCCAAGGCAAAAGAAAAGTTTTCTAAAGCTTTTCGTTTAAGTCCTAATGCGATTACCCTGACTAGAATCAGCGATGGTCGCCACATAGAAGTCAATGAAAGCTTTTGTCGAATGATGGGCTACAGTCACGAAGAAATTATTGGAAAAACAGCGGTGCAGCTCAATTTTTGGGCGAGTTTGGGAGAGCGGGATCGCATGATTTCAATGTTAAAAAACAAGACTGCCCTTCACAATTATGAGCTGAGGTTTCGCAATAAAAATGGTACAGAAAGAACGGCACTGCTGTCGATTGAAACCATCGATATTGAGGGAGAAGCTTGTTTTTTGTCTATTTCTAGTGATATTACCGATCGCCAAAAAGCAGAAACTGCCCTCCGGGAAGCAGAAGAAAAGTACCGCAACATTTATGAAAATGCTTTGAATGGAATTTTTCAAACTGCTATTGACGGAAAATACATCAGCGCTAACCCCGCTTTAGCTAACATCTACGGTTACGACTCGCCTGCAGATTTAATAGCAGCACAGCCGAATTTCCATAACCAGCTTTACGTGAAACCCAACCGCCGCGACGAATTTGCAGCGCTGATGAACGAGTACGGGATATTATCAAATTTTGAATCGGAAATTTACCGCAAAGATGGCAGCATAATCTGGATTTCGGAAAATTGTCGCGCTGTCTGCGATGAAGCAGGAACTCTACTTTACTATGAAGGTTTTATTAAAGATATTACTGATAACAAACAAGCGGAAATCAAAATGCAGCAGGCGAAAGAAGCCGCCGAAGCAGCCAACAAAGCGAAGAGTACCTTTCTCGCCAATATGAGTCACGAATTGCGATCGCCCCTGAACGCGGTTATCGGCTTTGCTCAAGTCATGATCCGCAGTAAAACGTTGTCTCAGGAAAATCAAGAAGATGTCGGAATTATCCTGCGGAGTGGCGAACATTTACTGGCTTTAATTAACCAAGTTTTAGACTTGTCAAAAATCGAAGCCGGACGCACGACGATTAATGAAAAAAGCTTTGACTTGTACCAACTTATCGACGATTTAGAAGATATGTTTGCTCTCAAAGCTGAGCAAAAAGGTTTGCAATTAATCTTCGATAGAGACGCAGAAGTTCCCCATTACATTTGTACTGATGAAGTTAAATTGCGGCAAGTCTTAATTAATTTGCTCAATAATGCAATTAAATTTACTTCAGAAGGGGGAGTGTCGGTGCAAGTCAAAGCAGGAAGGCGGAATATACATAAAAACAGCACTGACCAATTGCCCGGCCGCTACTGGCTGCATTTTGAAGTTCAAGATACTGGTGCAGGCATTGCTGCTGAGGAAATTAATCAGTTGTTTGAAGCATTCGTGCAGACGAAAACAGGTAAAGATTCTCAGGAAGGAACGGGTTTAGGTTTAGCTATTAGCCGCCAGTTCGTGCAATTAATGGGGGGTGAAATTACTGTTAGCAGCGAGCTCGGAAAGGGTGCAGTATTTCAGTTTGATATCCAAGTTCATCTGGTTGAAGCTAGTGATATTGAAAGCAAAAAAACTCAACGTCGAGTTGTTGCCCTCGAACCGAATCAGCCGAGTTATCGTTTGCTAATTGTGGACGACAAACCTTTGAACCGCCAACTGTTGGTAAAACTTCTCAGTCCACTCGGATTTGAGTTGAGAGAAGCGAATAACGGTAAAGAAGCGGTTGATATTTTTATGGAGTGGGAACCGCATCTGATTTGGATGGACATGAGAATGCCGGTGATGGACGGCTACGAGGCAACGAAACAGATTAAAACTACAACTGGCGGGCAAGCAACGGCGATTGTGGCCCTAACTGCTAGCGTTTTGGAGGAAGAACGGGCGGTGATTCTTTCGGCGGGTTGCGATGATTTTATGCGGAAACCGTTCCGAGAGGAGGATATTTTTGTGGCAATGGGAAAACATTTAGGAGTACGCTATATTTATGAAGATCCAACCGCAGTAAGTGCCGCAGGTGTAGAGGAGTCAAGTCAGGAGGTGCTGACACCGGAGGCTTTCGCCTCTCTTTCTCCACACTGGATTGCCCAATTCAAGCAAAATATTTTGAGTGTGGACATGGAGGCGATCGCAACTTCGATCGCACAAATCGGCACTGTCAATCCCTCTCTTGCGGGCAAGCTTCAAGATTGCATTAATAATTTTGAATATGACAAAATTTTGAACATAATCGAACTCAGCGAGAAACAGTAAATACCCGATGACTTCAACTTCACCTAAAACCAATCGAGCTAATATTTTAGTAGTGGACGATACGCCCGAAAATCTGCGGCTGCTAACCGGAATTTTGAGCGAAAAAGGCTATCAAGTTCGCCCTGTCCCCAACGGCAAGCTAGCATTATCGGCCGCTCAAAAAATGCCCCCCGATCTAGTGCTGCTGGATATTATGATGCCAGAGATGGACGGCTATCAAGTTTGCCAGGAACTCAAAGCTTCGGAAATTACCAAAGACATTCCTGTTATTTTTATTAGTGCGATTAATGACGTGCTGGATAAAGTTAAAGCCTTTGCAGTGGGAGGAGTAGACTTTATTACTAAACCGTTTCAGGTTGAAGAAGTTTTAGCCCGGATAGAAACTCATTTAAAAATTTGTTCTCTGCAACAAACTTTGCAAGAAAAAAATCAAGATTTAGCAACTGCCCTGCACCAACTCCAAGCCACCCAAGAGCATTTGATTCAATCGGAAAAAATGGCCGCTCTCGGACAACTAATTGCCGGCATTGCCCACGAAATTAATACCCCCCTAGGCATTATAGGTTCCTCTATCAATAATATAGCTAATTTTTCGGATGAGTTTTTACAAAACTTTCCTAAAATTTTTCAAGAACTTTCTCACGAAAACCAAGGTTATTTTTTTAATTTACTCTACAGAACTACACATCAAGAAACTTTATTTACAAGCAGAGAGAAGCGGAAATTTAAGCAGCAGTTGACGGGGGAGTTGATGGCAGAATTTGTGGAAAACTCCGAGGAAATTGCGGATACTTTAGTTGACATGGAAATCTATGAAAAAATAGAAGAGTTCTTGCCACTTTTTAAATCGCCGGATTGGGAAGTGGTTTTAAATAGTGCTTACCAGTTTGCGAGCTTTAAAAAAAGTATTAGCCTGATCCAAAGAGCAACAGCGAAGTCGGGGAAAGTAGTATTTGCCCTAAAAACCTACGCTCATTTTGATAGCAAACCAGAAAAAATCCAGGCGAACTTGCACGACGGCATTGAAACGGTGTTAACCCTTTATCAAAATCAACTGAAACATGGCATAGAAGTAGTTAAAAATTATGGAGATTTACCCAAAATTATGTGCTATCCCGATGATTTAAATCAAGTTTGGACGAATCTCCTTCATAATGCCCTGCAAGCAATGGATTATAAAGGTATTTTGACCATTGAAACTCGGCAGCAAGAGGCAAATATTTTCCTCACATTTACTGATAACGGCAAAGGCATTCCCCCAGAAGTTATTCCCAAAATTTTTCAGCCGTTTTTTACCACTAAATCTGCGGGCGAAGGTAGCGGTTTGGGATTGGATATCGTGAGAAAAATTGTCGAAAAACACGAAGGCACAATTACTGTAGATTCTGTACCGGGGCAGACAAATTTTACAGTCTCGCTGCCAATTTATTAAACAAAACTTACCTGCCGGGGCTGATTCCCGGTGATACTCGTCGCTGTCTCGCTGACAAATACAAGATTTATTGCGAGCAACCGGGTTTATCTTCGGAAGTCATATTAAAATAATACCACTTTTAAAAAAAAATGTAACTGT
Organism: Microcoleus sp. LAD1_D3; assembly: GCF_036702135.1. Classification (NCBI taxonomy): domain Bacteria; kingdom Bacillati; phylum Cyanobacteriota; class Cyanophyceae; order Oscillatoriales; family Microcoleaceae; genus Microcoleus; species Microcoleus sp. LAD1_D3. The sequence goes on from NZ_JAUBSB010000062.1 coordinate 20,973, forward strand.
AGGCAAGTTCCCAACCCTTAGGAAATTAGTCATTCCCATCTAAAATCTAAAATGGTATAAGATAGGGGACAGATATCCTACATCCTTGCCCGAAATCAATAACGTAAAAGCAAGTTATGTCGGTAAACCTACTAAAATTCAAGCAGAGAGGAAAAGATGAATAAGCCTATAATTCTTTGCGTTGATGATGAACCCGATATCTTGAATACTCTCAAGATGCAGCTAAAGAAGGAATTTAAAAATGATTACTTTTATGAATTAGCTGAAAGTGGTGATGAAGCTTTGGATTTACTTGAGGAGTTTCAAGAAGAATCTCAGGTGATTGTGGTTGTTTCTGATTGGCTGATGCCGGGAATTAAAGGTGACGAACTTTTAATTAAAGTTCACCAAAAATATCCTAAAATTATTAAGGTGATGTTGACGGGACAAGCGGAGGCAGCGGCAGTTCAGCGGGCAGTAAAAGAAGCAGATTTATACTGTTGTTTGTACAAACCCTGGCAAAGCAAAGAGTTAATAGAGACTATCAAATCTGGGCTGGCTAAGTTATGAAAAAACCTGTGATTGTTTGTATTGATGATGAACCGGACGTTTTGAACAGTTTAAAGATTGAACTGAAAAAGGCGATCGGCGATCGGTGTATTATTGAAACGGCGGAAGGGGGGGCTGATGCTTTAGATTTGCTGGCAGATTTGCAGGCAGATGAATACGAGATTGCTTTGGTGCTTTCCGATTATATCATGCCGGATATTAAAGGGGATGAACTGCTCAGAAGAATTCACGAAAGCTCGCCGGAGACGCTGACGATTATGCTAACGGGGCAAGCAGATTTGGAAGCGCTGAGTAATGCTATTAAGTATGCTAAATTGTACCGTTACATCCCTAAACCTTGGCAAAATGAAGACTTAAAATTAACGGTAGTAGAAGCAGTTCACAGTTATTTGCAAGACCAAAAGCTAACAGATGAAATTCATAAGCGGCAAGAAGTAAACGAGGAGTTAAAGCTAGCAAATGAGGCGCTGTCTGCGAGTGAAAGCCGCCTGAGTCAATTTTTAGAAGCTTTGCCAGTGGGGGTATCTGTTTATCATCCCGATGGCTCGATCGCCTATTTCAACCAGACAGCGCGGGATTTGCTGGGTGCAGACACTATCCCGGAAAGCACTGCGGAACAATTAGCTGCCACTTATCAACTTTATATTGCCAATACTGATGAGCTGTACCCGCCGGATAATCTGCCAATTTTGCGCGCACTGAAAGGAGAATCTGTCAAGGTTGACGATGTAGAAATCCGTCAAGATGGCAAAAGAATTGCGATCGAGATCAATACCACGCCGATTTTTGACGCTAGCGGAAATATTGTTTATGCGATCGCAGCTTTTCAAGATATTAGCGATCGCAAACAAGCCGAAAAAATACTAGCAGAATACCACCACACCTTAGAAGCCCAAATAGACGAACGCACAGAACAACTGCAACAAGCCGCATTAGCTGCTGAAGCAGCAAACAAAGCTAAAAGCACGTTTATTGCCAATATGAGCCACGAGTTACGCACCCCTCTCAATTCTATACTCGGCTTTGCACAAATCATGGAACCCAGCCCCGATCTTACTGTCGAAAACCGAGAAAATATGAGAATTATTCGGCGTAGTGGCGAACACTTGCTAACCTTGATCAATGAAGTCTTAGACTTGTCAAAAATCGAAGCAGGGCGAATGACGCTCAACCCAAAAGACTTAGACCTTTACCGCTTGCTTGACGATTTGCAAGATATGTTTCAACTGCGGGTAAACAATCAAGAATTGCAGTTGCGTTTCCAGCGCGATGCTGACGTTCCTCAGTATGTGCGAACAGATGATATTAAACTGCGGCAAGTGCTGATTAATCTTTTGAGTAATGCGATTAAGTTTACGCAAAGAGGAGAAATCATCTTAAGAGTTATAAAGTTAGACAAATCGGGATTTATGGATTTATTGGACAGTCCCACATCTTGCTTTGATACCACAAGAAGTATTCGGGAGTTTTCGACAAGTAGCAGTAACTTTGCCCGCCTAGAAGTGAAAGAAGAGGCTGAGAATTTAACTGCTAGGGGGTTTTTCCTTCTGTTTGAAATTGAAGATACAGGAGTTGGCATTTCTCCGGAAGAATTGGAGAATATTTTTAAGGCTTTTGTGCAAACAGCATCCGGTCAAAAAATTCAGAAAGGCACGGGTTTAGGATTGAATATTAGCCGTCAATTTGTCCGCCTGATGGGAGGAGAAATTGTCGTAGAAAGTCAACTGGAACTCGGCACCACTTTTAAATTTGAAATTCCAGTCGGTGCGGTTTATGCTGCTGATATTCCAGATCCGCAAATTCACCGCGAAGTTACTGGGTTGGAACCCAATCAACCGTGCTACCGGATTTTAATTGTGGACGATCGCGAAGACAACCGCCAACTTTTAGTCAAAATGCTTTCTCCTTTGGGTTTCGGGGTGGAACAAGCCACCAACGGCCAGGAAGCAATAGAAATGTGGGAAAATTGGCATCCGCACTTAATTTTGATGGATGTGCGAATGCCAGTGATGGACGGCTACGAAGCTACTAAACAAATTAAGGCTAGAATCAAGCAGAGAGAGCTAGAGCAGCAAGGAAACGGGGAAATGAATATTTCCGATCCTGACTCCCCGATTCCAAAGATTATTGCTTTGACAGCTAGTACAATTGAAGGGAGGCAAACGTTTGCTTTATTGGTCGGCTGCGACGATTTTATTAGCAAACCTTTCCGTAAAACAGATATATTTGATACCCTCACCAAACATTTGGGGGTGAAGTATCTCTACTCTAACTCAACGGACTTTATCTCAATAGGCGATCGAAATAATCTATCTGCCACCCCCTGTAATGCTGGGCTTGCTTATTTGCCCAAACTTCCCGCAGAATGGATAGACAACATGAAGCAGGTAATACGCAGTGCAGATTTTGACTTAATTGCCAGGACAATCGAGGAAATAAGGGATGCTCATCCTGAATTTGCCGAAATCCTCCAGGGTCATCTCGATAATTTTGATTACCAGAAAATACTCAATTTAATTGCCGAGGCGGAGGAATCAGATAATGCAGATCAAGGCGGAACAAACTGAAAACTATCAAGCAGATATTTTAGTAGTTGACGATACGCCAGATAATCTGCGTTTGTTGATTAGAATTTTGCAAAAAAATGGCTATAAAGTTAGACCTGTTACTAATGGTTTTTCGGCGTTAGATGCAATTCAATCTAGCGCACCAGATTTGATTTTACTGGATATTATGATGCCGGATATTGACGGCTACGAACTATGTAAAAAATTAAAATCACAATCGGAATTTAGGGAAATTCCCATCATTTTTCTCAGCGCGCTAGAAGAAGGAATAAATAAAGCAAAAGCTTTTGAAGTTGGCGGAGCGGATTATATCACCAAACCTTTTCAGGTGAAAGAAGTATTGGCGCGAGTTAGCAATCAACTTACTGTGCGTTCATTGCAAATGCAATTGCAAGAAAAAAATCAAAAATTGACCGCTCAAAATATCCAGTTGCACCAGGAAATCGCTGAACGCCACCAGGTGGAAATGGAAACGAGATTGCTGCTGGAAGCCACTCAAGCTATTAGCAAATCTGAGGATTTTGAGTCGGCTATAGATGTGATTTTAGGTTTAATTTGCAAAACTATTGAATGGAATCTGGGCGAAGCTTGGATTCCTTGCAGTGAGGGCTTTTTAAAATGCGCTACAGGCAGGTATGTCAGTGACTCGAGTTTTGCCCAATTCCGACAAACAAGTTGGCAGTTGATTTTTGCTCCCGGTGTGGGACTCCCAGGTAGGATTTGGCAGTCGCAGCAGTCTGAATGGATCGATGATGTTTCTACTGCACCGGAACAAGTTTTTTTACGCGCGGAAATTGCGGTTAGTGTGGGATTGAAAGCTGCTTTTGGGGTGCCTATTTTGGCGGACAACCAAGTGTTAGCTATTTTAATTTTTTATCGCGAAAAAGTTCTGAAATGTCAGCCACGCTTGTTAGAATTAGTGAGCGCGGTTGCTACGCAGCTTGGTTCGTTGATTCAGCGGAAACAAGCTGAAGCAGCGCTGAAAGTGCAGCAAGCACAAACAGAAAAATTGCTGCTGAATATTTTACCGAAACCTATTGCGGATCGCTTGCAAAAAGAGCAAAAGTTGATAGCGGATAATTTTGATGAGGTAAGCGTCTTGTTTGCTGATTTGGTGGGTTTTACACAGTTTTCTGCTCACAAAAGTCCGACGCAGTTGGTAGAAATTTTGAACGGGATTTTCTCGGAGTTCGATAGGTTGTCTGAATTGCACGGGTTGGAAAAGATTAAGACGATTGGGGATGCTTATATGGTGGTTGGGGGTGTGCCGACGCCGCGGGAGGATCATTCTGAGGCGATCGCACTTTTAGCTTTGGAGATGCAGGCAGCTTTGAGGAGGTTTAATGCCAAAATGGGAGAAAATTTTCAATTGCGGCTCGGAATTCACAGCGGTTCGGTGGTGGCTGGAATTATTGGGATTAGTAAATTTAGCTATGATTTGTGGGGGGATACTGTTAATGTTGCTTCACGCATGGAGTCGAACGGATTGCCTGGGAAAATTCAAGTGACTGCGGCGGCTTACGAGCGTTTGAAAGAGCAGTTTGTTTTGGAAGAACGGGGTCATATCCCGGTTAAAGGTAAAGGAAGAATGCTGACTTACTGGTTAATTGAAGAACAAAAGAAATCTTTTTAATTTTTTGATGTAAATTTCAATTAATATGAAAAGTAGACCGCATTTATACTTTCAGGAGGGCTCATCCTTTGCAAAAAGTTGAAACAAAATCGCCGACAGCATGGAAAAAAGTCCTGGTTATTTTAATATCACTCGTAGCAGTAGCGGTACTGTCGATCGCTACTTTTATCGCTATACCCGGAGAAAAGACAATGTTTGCTGGAACAAGACCTGCCAATATCGGGATTCAGTCAGGAAAACTCGCAGCGTGCCCGAGTTCCCCCAACTGCGTCAGCAGCTTCAGTCAAGATGCCGAACACAAAATTGAGCCTTTGGCATACACTTCGTCGGCTGCTGAAGCGCTGGCAAAGCTCACAGGGGCGATCGACTCCTATGGAAAAACTAAAATTATCACGGCAACTGATAATTACCTGTATGCGGAGTTCACCAGCGCTTTGATGGGGTTTGTTGATGACGTTGAATTTTTGGTAGATGATGCAGCAAAAGTCATTCATGTGCGATCGGCTTCGCGTCTGGGAGAGTCGGATTTAGGAGTTAACCGCACAAGGATAGAAGCTATCAGAACTCAATTCAATCAACTCTGAACTTAAAATTTCTAGCTTCCCGGAAGCCCCTCTCCTGCAAGATGAGGGGCTTTGATATTTGTGTATTACTATATAAGGTTGATTTTTCACCACCTAGTTAACAATTATTAACAGTAGGCACAGCGCAAAGGAGTGTCCTGCAGGGGGAGTAGGACACAGCAATGCCGTGTCCCTACGGTTGGCTTTGAGTTTTAATAGTTGTTATAAGATTGACGATTGTAGAGTTTTAGAATCTTTAAAATAGCTGAGCGCGGTAGCACAGAAGCAGAGATGCCGTAGTATTCCTATAGTATTAAACAACCTAAATTATACACTTCTGACTTTAGGGAGAGGGAAGTGAACGAATTAATTTCTACTATTAATTTAAGTAGAGCAAAGAGGAAAAAACACATGGCACTTCAAAAATTAGCAGAATTTTATCCTAATTATCAGGAAGAAATCTTTGCTGGAGACGACATCAAGGGATTTGACGTTTATGCTGGCGACTCGGATGAAAAAGTAGGCACGGTTTATGATGCTTTGGTTGATGACAGTGGTCGTTTCCGCTATCTGGTAATTGATACCGGTATTTGGATTTTTGGCAAAAAAGTATTGTTGCCCATCGGCTCTGCCCGCTTCGACTACGGAGCCCGTCGCGTCCACGCCACAGGTCTTCGCAGCAAAGCTCAAGCAGAACAATTGCCGGCTTACAATGAATTAGAACCATTAGATTACGATGGCGAAGAACAGGTAAGAGGCGTCTACCGCAATCAAGAAACTGCCGCTGCAAGCACTGCAACTCCTGCTAGCTACGATCGCAGCAACTACAGCTACGATATCGACCGCCCCCTCTACGAAACCAACGAACAGCAGCACCAAAATCTCAAGCTTTATGAAGAACGCTTGATTGCCAACAAACACCGCGCAAAAACAGGCGAAGTAGCAGTTGGCAAGCGCGTAGAAACTGAAACAGCGCGAGCTTCAGTACCCATTGAAAAAGAACGAGTTGTAATCGATCGAGTAACCCCGGTAGAAGCGGGTCGAGTAGTCTCAGTCGGTGAGGCTGACTTCCAATCAGGGGAAGTTGCACGCATGGAAGTCTACGAAGAAACGGCCGACATTCACAAGGAAGCTTTCGTGCGCGAAGAAGTCAACGTCAGAAAAGAAGTTGTTCGCAGCACGGTTGAGGGCGAAGAAACCTTGCGTCGTGAAGAATTAGACATTAAGACCGATGGAACTGCGGTTGTAGATAATAAAAACATCTAAACCAACCGCAACAGCTATTGCATAGGAATTGCGCCTTAATGACATAATTCTGTCACCGCGCAGGTTTGATTGGAATGGTGGCGATCGCGCAATTCATATGTGAGCGGCGGGGGGGTACAAAACTTGTCTGGTTTTGGCAACGTTTATGCACTTTCCCCGCCTTTACCAATTTCCCCTTACCAATTCATAATAAAAATCCCTAAGCAGGAAAGTTTAAAAAATGAACGGTCAAGCATCAGCCGAAAAGATAGCAAGTGCCAAATCAATAACCCGTCTCAACCGGGTGCCTGAAAAAGTCAGAACTAAGCTAAAAAGTTTTACCGTCAAAGACAACCAAGGTCTCTTAGTAGGCAAGGTTAAAGATGTCTATTTTGATGCTAACGGTCAGTTAAACTTTGTGGTGGCAGGGCTAGGCAGCGAAACTCCCCGCACTTTTTTATTAAGTATTAAGCTGCTAAAAAAAGTCGATTATCACCAAAAAGCCCTGTTTGTAAGTATCAATTCAGCTCAAGTCGAACTGCTGCCGGGAGTTTCGGCCAATCCGGGGAGTCAGTATTTAGAAAATGCCTCAGAAGCGCATAGTGAATTCAGCAACAGTGAGTTAACAAATCCCTCAACAGCTATGTCAAATCTAACAGATGCCGATCGCACCGATGAAACTTTGGAGACAGATCAGGATGAGGAAAACTTGGATATTGTCGATCAAGAAGTAATTCGCCTGCTAGAAGAACGATTGGTGATCAATCGCAGCAAGCGCAAAGTCGGCGAAGTCATAGTGCGTAAAGAAATTGAAACTCGGATGGTACAAGTGCCTATCCAGTGGGAAAAGCTGATTGTCGAACAAGTCGGCGACGATCCGAAGGTGTTGGCAGAAATAGATTTAGGCGAGGGAAGCATCACCGGTATAGATTTGACGGAGATTAAGAGCGATCGCCAGGAACCGACAGTTAAGGCGGAATTTACCTCTGTGCAGAAAGCTAGCAAAATCTTAAATTCGATCGCCTCTCAACCCCGTCACGGTTGCGTCAAAGTCCGCCTCGAACTCGTTCTCGAAGACAAGCAACTTGAGGATACTTACCAAAAATGGATGACGGAACACCACTCAGAGAGTTAAAATATTCGTCCTTTTCCCTGTAGATTTTAGCTATTAGCGAGAAACTTAAATCTAAGAGCGGACTGTGGCGAGTCGTGCTGGGAGAAAGTTCACCGCTATCTACTTAGATCATGTTGGGTAAATTAACCGTAATTTTGGTAGGGGCGGGTTCACCAATATCTATAATATAAGCCTGAGATCCGTAAACCCGCCCCGACCGGGATATTGAAATTTTTAGCGATCGGCCTCTAGACAAAATTTTACCGACTTGCGGTAAAATTGTGGTGGTCAAATTTAAAAGTATTTGAAAATGCCCAACACCATCTCCGACATTAAAGTAACAACGATCGCAGGCGAAGACAAGCAGCTAGGAGAGTACGCTGGCCAGGTACTCTTGATAGTTAATGTAGCTTCCAAATGTGGCTATACACCTCAATACAAAGGACTCGAAGAATTGAGCCAGAAATACAGCGCGGCTGGACTCCGTGTTTTAGGATTTCCATGCAACGACTTCGGCGGTCAAGAACCCGGAAGTAATCCAGAAATCGTCAATTTCTGTACTACCAAATACGGCGTCACCTTTGAATTATTTGACAAAGTACGCGCTAAAGGCACTCAGCAGCACCCGCTGTACGCTAAGCTTACGAGTGCAGTCGATCCCAAGGGTGAGGTTTCGTGGAATTTTGAGAAGTTCTTAGTTAGCAAACAGGGTGAAGTGGTGGCCAGATTTCGCAGCAGTGTTGGCCCCGATTCACCAGAACTAATTGCTGCTATCGATCGAGAATTGGCGAAATAAGAAGTTCGGCAACTAAGCAGAGTACAGGATTTAACTGATTTAACGGATGGATGTTTAGGGAAGAGAGAAGAAATTAATAGGCTTTTTTTCCAATAAGTTGAAAGCTATTTTTTTTCTTCTGCTCTTCCCCCTTGTGTGCAAGCACTAAACCATGAACAAATAGCGATGATTGTATTTAATTGGAGAACGGTTTAATTTAATGGAAAATACATCGGGATTAGATTTAGTTGTAGGTGTACTTGCCTTCGCAATTCTGGCAGGTGGTCTGGTCATGCTATTTGTAGGCATGGCATCCTTTCCTAAAGAAAAATAATACTAATCGATATGATGTGCGATCGCACTACCCGAATAAAAGTGTTGGTAGTGAGGACTTCAGTCCTCATAGAAATCGGAGGGTTCCAGTCCTGACTACCCACTGAACATGCTTATTTTACATCAGACCATCTGAATAAATCAAACTCCTTTCAATTTGAACATTCGCAATTGATGACAATCATGCAAACTACCGAAAACAACGTCAAAATTGTCCTCGCGCCGGGCAATTTACGCCGCGTTCACCATATCGCTTTAAACGTGCGCGACATGACAGCTTCCCGCCACTTCTACGGTACAATTCTTGGCCTGCACGAACTAACAGGTGCAGAAATTCCCGCAACTTTAACAGAAATGGTAGCGGCTGGTAAAGTCGCTAATTTCGTCACCCCAGACGGCACTGTTATTGACTTATTTTGGCAGCCCGACTTGGAACCGCCAAACCCAGACCCGGAGAAAGCTTTTACCCGCGCCAACCACTTAGCCTTCGATATTGATCCGGATTTGTTCGATCGCGCTCTGGAAGTGCTAAAGTCAAATCAAATTGCGATCGACAGCGGCCCCGTCACTCGCGCTACAGGACGCGGCATTTACTTTTACGATCCTGATGGATTTATCATCGAAATCCGTTGTGATGCAGTTTAAACAGTCGCTATCGGGTTCTCGGTAGTCCGTGTGCACCCTACTAAATTTACTCTTTTGATCGCGGTGCTCCGTACACATCCTACCTTTAGAGTTGTTTTATTTTCCGTCTTTGCTAATAGATTGCTTCGGCCAAGTAAACCGAAAAGTTGCTCCCTCACCTTCAGCAGATTCTAGGGAAATACTGCCCCCTTGACCTTCGACAATTTTTTTCACCAGCGACAAACCAATCCCAGTATTTTCAACTTTATCGCGAGCTTCCAAGGTCTGAAAAATTACAAAAACTTTATCGTGATATTGAGGAGCAATCCCCGGCCCGTCATCCTCTACAGAAAATTCGTAAAAATCATCTAACTCTTTAACCGATATTTTTACGTGACCGGATTCAGCTCGGTTGTGCTTAATTGCGTTGCTAATTAAATTAGAAAAAACCTGCTGCAACAGCAATCTTTCTGTCACAAAATTTGGCATTCCCGGTTCAACTTTCACCTCAAATCCCGATGGTGGCGCCAACGAATCAATAATTTCTGCTAATAACTTCTCAACTTTTACCATTTCTGAAGGCACTTGAATCCGTCCGACGCGGGAATATTGCAGCAGCCCCTCAATCAAACCTTCCATCCTGTGAACTCTGCCGCGCAGCAGGTTCATTTGGTGTAGAGTATCCTCTGTCATCGACTCGCTGAGGTCCTCTTCTATCCAAGTGCTGAGATTGGCGATCGCCCTGAGCGGCGCTTTCAAATCGTGAGAAACTACATAAGCAAACTGGTCTAATTCTTGATTCCGCTTTTTTAAACTATTCGTCGTTTGAGCCAGATTTTGGGCTGTCAACCTCAATTCTTGAGCGCGCAACCGCAGCGATTCCTCCGCTTGTTTGCGATCCCTAATATCTTCTACCACACCCATCAGAAATTGAGTGCCATTTTGTTCTCGCAGCAGCGAAACCGTCAAGTTTGCCCACAGCAACTCTCCGTCTTTGCGGATGTAACGCTTTTCCAGAGAGAAATTTTCAATTTCTCCTGCTAACAATTGGCGCAAAAGTTCCAGTTCGCTTGCCAAATCTCCAGGCCAAGTAATATCCTGAAATTTTTTCTCCTCCAATTCTTGGCGGCTGTAGCCCAAAATTTCGCAAAGTTTTTGATTGACTAACAGAAATTTGCCTTCCACACTCGCTTGAACCATGCCGACTGCCGCCTGTTCAAAAGTAGCGCGAAACCGCTGCGCGCTTTGGGCTAAAGCAATTTCTGAGCGTTTGCGATCGCTAATATCGTTGCTAATTTCCAAAATAGCCACGGGTTGATCTTGATCGTCATACTGCAAAGTCCAGCGGCTTGCCACCGTTATTTTTGTGCCGTCTTTCTTGGTTCGCACCAGTTCTCCTTGCCAAGAACCCTGCTCGAAAAACACTTTTTGAATTACCTCAAAAGGTTGAGTCCATTCTGTTTGTAAAAGCTTGTGAATATTTTTTCCTATTGCTTGCGACTTCCGCCAGCCGTAGAGCCACTTTGCCCCCGAATTCCAATAAGAAATCGCCCCCTTCAAGTCTAGTACGGCGATCGTATCGTTTGCCAAATCCAGCATTTGCGCTTGCTTTCGCAGAGTTTCCTCGGCTTGTTTTCGTCCTCTGGCATCGCGGCAAATAGCAATAAACAAGTGTTGATCTGCCAGACGCATTTCACTGACAGCCAACTCCATCGGAAACTTCGTTCCGTCGTGGCGAAGTCCAACTGTTTCTTGCTGATAAGTCTTCAGGGTAGTATCGGGATGTAACACAAAATATTCGATTGAATAATCCCCCACGGTGCTGTACGGCTGCGGTTGAGATATCAGCCGCCGCAAGTTTGAGCCAATTATTCGATCGGCTTTCTCGCCAAAAATCTTTTCTGCTGCCCTATTAAAAGACTCAATATTTCCCCGTTCGTCCAAAGTAATAATACCGTCAGCCGCATTGTCAACCACAGCTTGAATGCGACTTTTACTTTCTTCCAAGCCAGCTTCCCGCTTCCTCAATTCCTTCTCTAAACTATCAAATAAATACCAGGAAGCCCCTGCACCCAAACAGTTGAAAAGCAAACCAGCAAATTGCAGGAAATTAGTGAAATCTCTCAACTCCCGTATTTGCTTATCTACAACTTTTTGGTAGGCTTCGCTGGCATCAGCAAACGCCTTAATTTTTGCGCGCAGGTTATCCAGGTTCGATTTGCCTTGAACGAACACCTGAATTATTTCCGGCGACTGCACCCTTGTTGCCGAATTGTCTAGCTTATTCAAAGTGTTTTGTAAGAAATTTAGATGTTGTTCGCTACTTTTTTTTATATCTTCAAATCGCTGAGCTTGCAGTTGATTTCCTTGAACCATAACCTTGAGTTTAGCCAGCAGCGGAGGCAAACTCTTCTTTGCTTCTAAGTAGGGTGATATAAATTCGCGACGTTTCGTCAACCCGTAACCCCGAATGCCCGTCTCTGCATCCACCATCGTCGCTAACAAGCGGTTAGTTTCCTGAAGTATTATTTTATTAGTATCTGCTCGCTTTCTTAGGTATAGGGCACTATCGCGGAGACCTGCAATTCCTATCAGCGAGGCAAACAGACAAATCACGGGGATAGCAACAATGACTGTTCCCCGCTGGCGAATTGGTCGGTCTGTCCATACAAATTGGACGGCGCGATCGAGCAAATACTTCACGGATATTGAAGGAGAAAGTTTGCTGCCAGTATATCGCTTTTTGGCAGTTTAGGCTATGGATAAGTTTGTTTTGTTTGGTTTGACGAGCGCCGGGGACTAACCGTGGAAACTAGATTAGACCCCTGCGATAGCTACCTGCTGACACTAACAGCAGATTTTTTTGCACGGTGTTTAAACTGAGGCACGGAGAAAGAAAGGACTTTTTTCGACACCGAGACAGCAGGCGAAGCAGAAAGGATCGTTTCTGCTTTACCTTGGTTTTCGCCTTCGGCTTCTGCTTTTAAACTAGAGTCTGTTTCGCCAGTGTTTGGAACACTTGTAACTACAGTAGTCCACCTGCCTGTAGCCGGATCGCGATAACAAGTAAAAGGGTTTATTTTTAGCGGTTGACTGCAAGGTTTAATCATGTAGATGCACTCCTTTGATTCTGAGAAATTGTGCATTGCTTTCAGCAGCAATGCTATCTCGCCAGTAGAAGCAGTATGAAGGCAAAAAGCAGAATTGTGTTTCTGCGTCCAGAGACTTTTGAAACTTCCTGATTTCCTGTTAACTTTTGCCTTCTACTGCTTCGCGACCATAGCATTACTTTTACCAAATTGCCTTTCTGGAAGCAACCCCCCACCCCCTTAATTAGGTTGAGGTGGGACTTGTGAATGCAGCGAGGCGCCCGATCGTGCCTGCAGGACAATCTTGGAATAATATAGGTATTCTAGGCTGAAAAAAAATGCTACTGTGTGATCGATAACAGAGGTTGATCGCGATCGGTGTCACAATTAAAAAGGGAATGGGTAATTGGTAATGGGTAAGCTGTTGCACATTTAAACTGTGATACAAGCATTGCCCTTATTTTTGATTTTGCGACCCCATTTAATTATTAATT
>NZ_JAUBSB010000063.1:0-32758 GCF_036702135.1 Microcoleus sp. LAD1_D3
CACGGCAATCGTTTGGGAGTTTATTGTTGCCGAATCTATCTTGCTTTACCTCTGCTTAAATATCTGCGGAATGCGGGATATAAACTCCCAACTTCTTTAGCTAAGACTCCCGGAATTTGTGTCATCACATACCAGGTTGAGTTTTGGGAAAAGGTCTCTATATCCGTTGTGATTTCCCAGTAACGCAATGCTTTCTTTTTTCCATAAATAATTTCTCGAATATAGCGGACTTCTCGGCTCCCATCGGAAAAGATCCGCTCAAATTTACACCCTTTATTAGCTCTCACCCTTTGCTCTGGAGGCAACCGCACACTGTGATTACTCCGAATTGCTACAGCGAACTGAAGGTTTAATCCTTGTAAACAGCGAATGAATGTACTCGTACTTTCTCCATACAAGCTATCAGCCACAACGCACTCTATTTCAAATCCCATCGCTTTTATTTCTTTAATCATCTGGCTGGCTATCTGGGGTTTGCTTAGGTAATTATCCTGTAGTTTAAGTCGTTCTTTAGGTTTATAAATTTCAAATATTAATGGGAAGGTTAACCCATCTACTAGACCATAGCTCACCACAGCCCCTATGCCATTGTCAATTTTTCCAAGTCCCCCTAAATATTGTCTAGCTACATAATCGGTAGCTTTTCCCTTCTTTGGATCTCCTGTTTCATCAATGATGATAATGATTTTTCTATCTTTAACAATTCTTAAAATTAATTCAAGCCTTTGCCTTCTCAAGGCTTGAGCCTCCCAGGGTGATTGGGTAAGAAAGTGATGCAGCCCTTGAGCATTTTCTAGCCCCATTATCTCTGCAATGGCTGGTAGTGTCTTACGTTTAATATCAGAAATTATACCCGCATAAAGGTGTGTAAAAGCTTCAAAGCTTCTGACTTCTGAAAACAGATTTCTGTAATACCGACAATACTCATCAATCAATTTCAAGGTTGAATCAGCTTGGCGAGGCTTAACCATAGACCCAGCTCAGATTTGAGAGATTTTGTGCTATTATACTCTGCTGAGAGTGACAGAAGAGGGATAGGTGCCAGTTGGGGGGTGCGGAATGTGGGTTAGATGGATCTGAAAAACTTCTGCGTAGGTGATTGCCGACACAGTAGTTGCCAGTAGGGGGTATCATACTGATCGTATAGGTAAGTAATCGGCTCCATGTACAAGGCAAGACACCAGTAATTCCGCCTAAGCGCAAGCGATGTAACCCTCGTGCTCACGATCAGGACTTTTATACAGCTCGTCAACAGAATTGAAAACTGATGATCCAACTGAAGCAGTATAGGGCGATTGAGATACGTTCGTCTAGCCTGTAACCACATTTCTCGATGCGATTTACCTTGGTGCTTCCGTTATCTGGTTGAATTGATGACGTACTTTAGGAACGGTGAAAGAAGAAGTATTGGCACAACGGCATTGTCGGTGTGGGATGCTATAAAATAGAGAGAGTAGTATGAAAATTGCACTAGTCCATGATTACTTGACACAACCCGGTGGGGCAGAGCGTGTATTTGAATTGCTGTGTAAACGCTACCCCAATGCTGATATTTTTACGTCTCTGTACGAACCTAAACGAACTATTGATCTAGGTGAACGTGAAGTTCGCACAACTGTACTTCAGAAGGTTCCAGGGGCAAGTAAGAATTTTAGGCTAATGGCTCCATTTTATTTTTCAGCCTTTCGAGCCTTGGATCTAAAAGACTACGATATGATTATCAGCAGTACCACGAGCTTTGCTAAAGCTGTGCGAAAAAGACCAGGAGCAATACATATTTGTTTCTGTCACAATGTCACCCGTTTTTTGTGGGATACCACAACTTATCTTCGAGACTATGCTACCTATCGAAATCTTTCGGGTATGCTAGAACCGATTTTTCAGCAGATGAGAAAAGCCGATTTAGATTCTGCTCAGGAGCCAGACTTTTACATTGCTAATTCCAGCACAGTTGCCAGTCGTATTCAGCAATTTTATGGAAAAAAATCAGTTGTTATTAACTATCCCATTGACATCAAAAAATTTATTTTCTCCAAAGATAAGGAGGACTTTTACTTGACCTCAGCTCGTCTTCTTGGTTACAAACGCATCGATGTGATTATTGAAGCATTCAATTGGCTGGGATGGCCATTATCGATCACGGGTGATGGCCCAGAGCGAGAGCGTCTTGAGTCTAGAGCTTTAAAAAATATTAAATTTTTAGGTCATGTCAGCGACACAGAACGCAGTCAGTTGATGTCTAAAGCTCGTGGTGTTATTGTTGCTGCCTTGGAAGACTATGGCTTAGTTCCAGTGGAAGCTAATGTTAGTGGAACGCCCGTAATTGCCTATGCTAAGGGTGGTGTATTAGATACTCAGATACCAGGTAAGACAGGGGTCTTTTTCAATCTACAGACACCTGAAGCTATTCACACAGCAGTAGTTGAGTCCAGTAAGATTGCATGGGAGTACGAAAAAATCCGAGACCATGCGATCGCTAACTTTTCCGAAGAAGCTTTCTTTGAAAAAGTAGAGGGTGTTATTGAGGAAGTTTGCGGTCGTCATCAGCCATAAATATATTTGGTTCAATAGGTTTACGATTGAGGCGTAGAAGTGATTGAAAACAATATAAACTCAATGGCTGAAACAGAAGCGGGCTATGGAGAACTGTTTGCAGTTCTAATCCGCCGACGCTTTTGGTTGCTAAGTGTTTTGTGTATTGTCTTGGCTGCTGCCACTGTAAAAGCCTTGAAGGAAAAGCCTACCTATACAAGCTCAATGCAGCTCCTGGTAGAATCTAATTATCAAGGCAAAAAAGACGGTAAAACAGGTAATCAATTTGCTGATTCTAATGTTGAGATAGACAATGCTACTCAGCTTAGTTTGATGCAAGGTTCTCAGCTCATCCAAAGGGCGGTGAAATTGCTTCGCCCTGAGTACCCAGGAATCGAGGTAGAGGAGATTAGAAAATCCTTAGCTGTCAATCAAGTGGCAGATGAGAAGGCAAAAACTCAGACTAAGATTTTTCAAGTAACTTACACGGCTAATAATCCGACTCAAACCCAGAAAGTCCTACAAGTAATGCAACGGGTTTATCTGGATTACAACCGAGAACAGCAGAGACTACGTTTAACTAAAGGTCTTGCCTTCATTGACGAACAATTACCCAAGGTTCGCAAGAACGTTGCTCAAGTTGAGGCTACCTTAGAAGAGTTTCGCAAAAATCAAAATCTGATTGAGCCAGAAGTACAAGCAAAAGCTCTGACTGAGGCAATTAACAACATTCAGCAGGAGCGACGGACAAACCAAGCGACTAGAAGGGAGCTTCAGGCTCAATACGACTCTTTACAGCAGCAACTTGCCCGTTCTCCGCAGGAAGCGCTCGTTGCGGCACGGCTAAGTCAGTCTTCTCGTTATCAAGCCTTACTCAATGAAATCCAAAAGACAGATCTAGCCATCGCCCAGCAACGGATACGCTTCACTGACCAAAACCCAGTTATTCAAAAGCTACTCTCGGAGCGCAACAAGCAACTAAGTCTCTTGCAAGCAGAAGGGCAACGTGCTACACCAGAAGTTTCTGCTCAGATCCCGGATACGGGAGAAAGACTTTTGAAAGAAAGGCAACTCGGTGCAACTGACTTAATTATCGCGACGAAGCTTCTGGACATTCAGACAAACTTAAAGGGCCTAACGGCACGCGACGAAGCACTGGCAAACAAAGAGCAGCAGCTCCGTGTAGAACTCGATCGATTTCCTAATCTATTGGCTAAGTACACTCGTTTACAAACAGACATACAACTCAAGCGTGAAACTTTTCAACAGTTAGAGAAAGCACGGCAGGACTTAAGCTTGGAAATTGCCAGAGGTGGATTTGATTGGCAAGTTGTTGAAGTACCGCAACCCGGTAGAAAGAGTAGTTCCAAAAAACAGCAAAACATTATGCTGGGTGTCGTGGTTGGATTGTTCTTGGGTGTTGCTGCGGCTTTTGTTCGCGATATATTGGATGATTCTGTTCATAGCTCGGATCAGTTAACAAAACTGGTTCGCCTACCTCTACTAGGAATGACTCCACAGCTACCGCAGAACAAGAAGAACAAACCAATCATCAAGCTACCTTTCGGCAAGCGGCAAACTTCCGCCGCTTGGGCAAGCGAACCAATCATTAAGCTACCTTTCGGCAAGCCGGAAAATATGGCTCCTTGCACGATTGAAGTAATTCATAGTCCACCTGCTTGGGAATCCTTTGACCGAATTTATAAGAACATTCAACTTCAAAATTCTGGTTCGACTTTCAGTCCTTTAGTAATTACTTCAGCATTGGATGGTGAGGGAAAATCAACAATCGCATTAGGTTTGGCAATTAGTGCTGCGCGTCTACATCAACGGGTACTGCTAATTGATGCTGATTTCCGTCAGCCGATGCTGCATAAACAGCTCAATCTCCCTAATGAGTATGGGCTTTCTACTCTGCTGGAAAGTAACGGTACAGTGTCCATACGCAGTTATATTCCATCATCAGACTTATATATTGATATTTTGACTTCTGGGTCAATACCCGAAGATCCCGTAAATCTGTTAAGTTCTCCTCAAATGCAGAGATTAATGGCAGGGTTTGAGCAGAGTTATGATTTAGTTCTGCTGAATGCACCTCCTGTTTTAGGGATCGTAGATGCTCTGCTGGTTGCATCCTGTTGCCGGGGGGTAGTGTTGGTGGCACGTATTGACCTGGTAACAAAAACTGCACTTACTGAGACTAGAGCCATGCTGAACAAGTTAAATACGATCGGACTGATCGCGAATGGGGGTATTAGTCTCAAAAAGGGCAACATACCCAGTGTCAAGTCATAAAAACGTTCTAATTCATAGATTCTGTAATTTGTCAAGATGCAAATTCTATGTTGTTGAAAAAAATATAAAACATCAAAGTATTGTAAAACTTTCTTAAAGATATGGACTTGCGCTTGAGTTCGGCTAAAATAATAATATAATTCTACTTAAGTAATCCGTGTAGGAAAATTTTGAAGCATTAAGTAATTTTACTTACACACAATAATTTAGTAACATTAGCGTCAAGTAATAAAAACCATGACCATTTCAGCAGTGTCCAATTTAAATATCTATTCCTCTGTAGAGCCACAGCATTCAAGCCATTACTTACCTCACTGCATTCTGAAGTGGCGACAGGGACAGTTATTCGTCAGTCTCGGACAACAGACCAAACAGCCTTATATCTCCGCGTTTGAGACAGAGCAACAACTAATAGAATGCTTGAAACAATCTCCAGTACGGCTGGTTCGCCTCCATCCAACCCTCGGTGAGGTAACACTGAAGCTCTGGGCAGATGCCTGCGAGCAAGCGAACAAACCCGTGTTTCTACGGAGGAGTATTCAAAAAAAATTTCAAAAGCAAAGCCAACTTAGTCCCCAGCCCAAACAATGGATGGACTCAATTGCCGCCTTTCTTTTGCTTTTATTGTTCAGTCCGATTATACTGGCGGCAGCTATATCGATCTACCTCTATTCACTAAAGCCGATTTTCCCTCAGCAATGGTACATTGGCAGAGGAGGCAAGTTCTTCCGCCTTCTCAAGTTTCCCACGATAGTAGCTAATGACGATTCTCGTGCTACACCTTTAATTCGTTGGATGTGTAAGTACAATGTGGATAAGTTACCGCAGTTGTTCAATGTGCTACGGGGTGACATTAGCTTGAGGGATTCATTCTCTCCTTTGACGATATCGAAGGCAGTAAAACTCAGCTTGGAAAGTGAACAATACGTGATTGCATTATTGGAAAGTGCAGAAGCTCAAATTCAGGGAAACAATTCAAATGAGGTTGATTTGGTTGTGATAAACACTGAAGCTTCAATTTAAAAAGCTTCTGCGCTTCATTCCAAGTTTATGGAAGCAATCGAGGGCTAAGGCCATGCTTCTCTAACGCACCTACAAAAATCAATAGTTTTCGGGGAATCTTGATTCTGTCTTGGAAATTACAACCCAAATTCTGCACGCACCTCATAAACTTAGGGGGAACACACTCTAACTACCCATAAAGATAACGATTAATGATGACCTAAAGTCCATATATAGCCCGTAAAAACTCCAACTCTTGAAGCGTAAACAGGTGGAAAATGAAAAAAATTCTAGTGACTGGTGGAGCAGGTTTTATAGGTTCGGCAACAATCACTGAACTTCAAAAGCATGGTCATGATATTTATGTTATTGATGACTTATCCTTTGGAAATAGAGATTTTTTGACAATTCCTGATACGTATTTTCATAAGCTTGATATTTTGAACGAAGATGGCTTAACCGAAGTTATTCATAAAATCGATCCAGATTGGATTATTCATCTGGCTGCCATACACTTTATTCCCTACTGCAATCAACATCCTTTCAAGTCGAGTAACATTAACATACAAGGGACTCTCAACGTATTAAGCGCTGCAAAAAGCTTAAAAAATTTAGACAAGATGTTTTTTGCTTCGACAGCAGCAGTTTATCCAATTTGTGACCATGCTATCCCAGAAACTCAGCAAACGAACCCTCTAGATATTTATGGGTTATCTAAACTAGCTGGCGAACATTTGATGAATGAATTTCACCTACAAACATCTATCCCTACAATAATTTGCAGGTTTTTCAATGCGTTTGGTCCTAATGAGACTAATTTGCACTTGATTCCTGAAATTCAAAGGCAAGTTAATTCTGGTCTAAGAACTATTGAGCTGGGCAATCTCGAACCAAAACGAGATTTTATCCATACGTATGATATGGCAAGAGCCATTTTTATGCTGCTTGATAAGTTTGATACTGGAATTGATGTATTTAACTTAGGGAGAGGTGAAGAATATTCGGTAATAGATGTAGTAAAAGAATTTGAGAACCAACTAGGAGAAGAAATTACGATCGAAGTGGATCAGTCGAGAGTGAGAAAAGTAGAGCGAATGCATTTACTAGCTGACATCTCTAAACTTAAAGCCTTTATGAACTGGGAACCTGAAATTAGTCTTAGCGAGGGGATTAAAACTTTACTTAATCACTAATATAATTTATTAGAAATAAATTATATTGCTGATTTAATTGAAATTCAAAATCAAACGTGATGGAGGTAAACCCAATGAGTCAAGCGAAGAAAAAGATTTTGTTTCACTTACCCACTCTAATCGATCCCCGCAATTATAACGGAAGACAGGGTAGAATTTTAGGGGTTTTAAAATATTTTAGGGATCGAAAAGAGTTTTTTGAAGTGCATGGTGTAGGTGGCAATGAATTTGGATTTCCTCAATGGAGTTCGGAACAAAGAAAAGAAATATTAAATTTTATAGATAACGTATTTATATACGAAGGTGAGCGTAACTTATGTGACTTCGTATATACTCGAAGCCAAAGCTTCTATTATCAAAAATTATTACGGCAACAATTACCTGTCGATTCTGATTACTTGGCTCCTCCAGGTTATGTTGAATTTGTTCGGAATTTAGTCGCTCAAAATAAATACAATTTTATTTGGATTAATGTTCTGGACTATGCTCATTTAGCCGCAAAAAGCAAATTGGGGGTTCATAGTATAATTGACCTGCATGATATTACCTCCAATTTCCGCCTGGTTAGGAAAAATATCTCTTATTCTAAAGGATTGAAATTCGACTATGAGTCCAATTTGGATTGGGAGATTAAACTAATTAATAAATTCGATCGGGTGATTATTGATGCTCAGGATGAGAGGACAATTCTTAGCTCACATCTCCCGTCCGAAAAGTTATGCTTAGTTCCCACTTTAATTGAAGGGTTGAGTTATGAGTCAAATATAGTTCCTTATCAAGGCAGAGAGTTTAAGTACGATCTGCTGTTTGTTGGTTCTAATAATCAACCGAATAAGGAGGGTCTAACTTTTTTCCTTAATTCAGTTTTCCCTGAGATTGTTCGACGTAAACCTGATACTCTGCTGATAATTGCTGGTCAGATAATCCAAGATATTCAAGTTGATGCCTCTTTCAAAGAAAATGTTGATTGCTTGGGATACGTTCCGGATTTAGCAGAGATTTACTTCAAATCGAGAGTGGCAATTTGTCCTTTAATAACTGGGGCTGGTACTAAATTTAAGCTTGTAGAAGCAATGGCTTATGCAATGCCGATCGTTGCTACTAAAATTTCTGCTTCTGCACTCAGCTTGATAGATGGGGTAAATGCCTTTGTTACAGATGATCCAAGGGTCTATGCTAAACAAATCCTCTGCTTACTTAATGAACCAGAATTAGCTCAAAAAATTTCCCAAGAGGTTGCTATAACCTTTAAGAACGAACACTCAAGTTCAGCGGTATACTCAAAACTTGATGAGATATTGGGTATATCCCCGTCTCAATCAGAATGCAATGCTGGGAATTTGAAGTTGTGATGATTTTATTCAACTTTCTCTACAGATTTAGCAAACATCTCATTCTGGAGCAAATAAATGTAACCCGAACTATTGACTTATCTGTTAGTTTATCGCTATCTATCATACTGTTAGACAAAGAAATTCCAAAAGAGTATGTATACAAAAAATCATGTTTTATCCTCACCAGGAAAAATAGCCTACTTTAAGGCTTTGCGTCCAAGACAATGGACAAAAAATCTAATTGTCTTTGCTGCACCTCTGTTTGCCTTTAGCATCAATTTACAATCACTACTAGGTAGCCTGTTGGCTTTTGCATTATTTTGTGGAGCGTCTAGTAGTTTCTATTTAATTAATGATCTTGTCGATGTCGAAGCCGATCGTCAACATCCTGTCAAAAGTCAGCGACCGATCGCCTCTGGATTAGTTAGTATTCCCGTCGCGACAGGAATGGCCGTTTTGCTATTAGGTAGCGTTTTGACTCTTAGCTGGTTAAGGAATCCTCAGTTAGGTGCAAGCATTACGGCTTATGCCTTATTGCAGGTTGCTTATAATCTGAGACTTAAACGGATAGTGATTTTGGACATTGGTGCAATCGCCACCGGATTTGTTCTCAGAGCCCTCGGTGGTGCTGCTGCTACAGGTGTAGTTTTATCATCTTGGTTTCTACTCTGCACAGCAATGCTGGCATTGTTTTTGGGGATTGAGAAGCGCAAAGCAGAACTGCGATTGACACAACTCAAAGGTAGCAAACCTCGTTCCGTCCTCAAACGCTACTCCTTACCAATGTTGACTCGGATGGAAAACGTTGTTACTTCTAGTACAGTTGTAACCTATGCGCTTTGGAGTTCAGGCCCCTATATGCGTGGAGCATCCACTTCTTGGATGCTACTGACATTGCCATTTTTACTATATGGCATTTTTCGCTATCAACTACTAAGCGATCCCCAGGAAATTTCTATCAATAGTGATAGTAAGATTGAGCAAGGAGGAAGCAGTGAAAGACCTGAAGAAGTTTTATTAAAAGACGTACCAATACTACTCACGGTCATCGGTTGGGTGTTCACCTGCTTTACGATTTTGTGGCTAAAAAATCAAGCACTAATCGACTAAAAGTTTCAATACCAAAATTTGAGGAATAGGCAAATGGGAAATTTAAAGAATTGGTTGCTCAAGTTACGCCAGATAGGAATCAAAAGAAAACTTCATACATTGGCACACGGAGCCGATGGGGTAGCTCAAATCGAGATTGAATGCTTGAGGGAATCTGGCATTAAAGGAATCATTCTCGATCTAGACAACACGATCATCTCTGAAGACGATCTGTATTTATCTCCTGGTGCAGAAGAATGGATTACACAAACAAAATTGGCAGGCTTCCAATTTTTTATTCTCTCCAATGGGAAACGAAGCTATAGAGTCAAATATTGGTCTCATCGTTTGAATATTCAGGCTATTAGTCCAGCCAAGAAACCTTTTCCTTTCGCATTTTACCAGGCGATTGCTTATATGAAAGTTAACCCTAAACAAGTAGTGGTTATAGGTGATAGCTTACATACTGATGTTGTAGGAGCATGGCTTTCTGGGTGTTGGTGTATCCAAGTTGCAACACTGCCCCATCCACCTAGATGGTGGGAAAAAATTGCCGGAGAATGGATACAAAAATCTTATCCAGACATTAATAATCTTGGAAAATTTGATGCTGTTTTTGAATATCAAAGCTTTTTGTAGAATATAATTTATATCAAACAAACACCATCAAAGTCATTTAGTCATAAAAGAGGGAATTCTGGCTATGTATAATCAATTCGTTTTTGGCTTGCTAATTTTTATCGCAGTCTGTCTAAATACAATTGCTCAAACTCTTTTAAAACTAGGAGCCGGCCAAAATCCATTAAACCTATATTTACTAGGGGGAATTTGTAGTTACGGCTTAAGCACAATTTTTTATATAATAGTTTTAGGAAAAATGAATTTATCTGTCGTCTATCCAATAGTTATAGGTTTAACAGTTGTGTTGACAACAATAGCTGGAAATGTGATTTTGCGGGAGAAAGTTTTATATGTTCAATGGATAGGAATCGGTTTAGTGTTAAGTGGTATTTGTGCGATCGCTGTTGTAAAAAATAGATAGGCAGCCTAATGGTTAGATACTTGCGAATCAAAAAAAATGTTACCAACATTCTAATAAGACTCACTTACAAACACAACTGACTTATGCTAAGTTGATAGGCGTTCCGGAATGAAAGCATGATTTATTCTACAGATTTCATATCCCAATTCAGCAACGGCATTTACTAATCTATTTGAATTCTGAACAATTCAGCCATCATGATATATAAAATCAAATCCTTAATCAATTCTTTGTCCGGACCCAAAACTTTATGCCTGGTATTGCTACTATTAGGTATATTTTTTAGGTTTGTCAATCTTGACCAAAAAATTTACTGGCGTGATGAAGCACTTACTTCATTACAAATCTCTGGTTATACCCAAAAAGAATTCATTCAACAGGCGTTCAATGGGCAAATTATTACTCCTGAAGATTTACAGAAGTATCAGCGTATTGGTCCAGAAAAATCGCTAACAGATACTATTAATGCTTTTGCAACGGAGACCCCGGAACATCCACCTCTTTATTACATAATGCTACGGTTATGGACGCAGACTTTCGGTAATTCTGTGGCAATCATGAGAAGCCTATCTGCTTTGATAAGTTTGCTGGCATTTCCCTGCATTTACTGGCTATGTATGGAACTATTTGACTCTTCTATTGTAGGATGGATGGCTGTTGGGTTGATAGCGGTATCACCATTTCACGTACAATACGCCCAGCAAGCACGAGAGTACAGTTTTTGGACAGTAACAACCTTACTATCAAGTGCTGTATTGTTACGAGCAATACGGGTCAAAACTAGAGTTAGCTGGGCAATTTATGCAGCGACGCTCGCGATCGGACTATATTGTTTCTCTTTCTTTGTATTTGTTGCAATTGCACATGGTTTGTATATTTTAATAACTTCCAATTTTCGATTTACCAAGACACTGATTTCTTATTTGGCAGCATCGCTCGTAGGATTTATAACTTTTATACCTTGGATTTGGACTACTATCTATCACTTACCTGAAGTAAATCGCTCAATGGAATGGACTAATGAAAAAGCAACTTTATTAGACTTGTTGAAAATGTGGTTCAGTAATATAAGATTAATCTTTTTCGATTTAGAGATTCCTAAAATACCATTTTTTAGTTTATTCTATTCATTAGTTTTATGTATTTCTCTGTTGATTGGCTATTCAATTTATTTTCTATGTCGTCGCACCCAAAAACAGGTTTGGCTATTTGTGTTAATATTAATCATTTCTAATTCTTTACCTTTAATGTTACCCGATGTAATTTTAGGGGGAACCAGGTCAACAACTGCTCGATATTGGATTCCTTGCTATTTAGCCATTCACCTATCTATCGCTTACCTTTTTGCTACTAAAATTTCATCGGTAGAAATTTCCCAACCCAGACATTTTTGGAAAATAATCATAGCTATTGTAATTTCAGGTCAAGTTTTAGCCTGTGCGGTAAATGCTAACAAAAAAGTGTCTATAAGTAATCCATCTCAGAATGATAAAGTAAGTCAGGTTATCAATCAAACTAATTACCCGCTTGTGGTGAGTAGTAATTATAAATATAACCCTACTGAATTATTATCTTTGAGTTATTTACTTGATTCAAAGGTGCGACTTCAGTTAGTCAAGAGCTCTGATTTGCCCGATCTTCCTAATAAATTTAGTGATGTGTTTGTTTACAGCCCTTTCGGCTTACCTCCACTATGGCAAGATGAATTACCAAAAAAATATAACCTAGATCCTGTTCGGGAGTTAATAAAATTGTGGAAGTTAACAAAAATAAATTGAAATCGGGAGCAATTAGAGGAGTGTCTGTCAGTTGAGAATTTAAAAATTTTATCACTATTTCTAGATTTGTCCAAAATTTATGGTATAAAATAGCTATATAACTTATTGATTAATATCACTCAAAAAATATGCACCTAAAAATTCCTACTTCAGTTAATGGTCTGATAAAAAATACAAAGTTTTGGCAGAATAATTACCTGTTCCTGCGAGAATTTAAATACTTTCCTAAAGTTGTAATCTTAGCTCTAGTATTTTCATTTATGGCAGCGACTTTTGAAGGGGTTGGTATTGGGTTTCTGCTTTCCTTTTTACAAAGCTTGACGAATCCTGATGCAGCACCGATTAAGACAGGAATCGGCTGGTTTGATGTTTGGGTTTTGGGAGTCAATACATCTGCTACAAGCCGGTTCTACCGAATATCAGCTTTAATATGGCTGAGTACCTGGACGCGCGCATTATTTAACTATTTGGCGCAGACTTATACGGAAAATTGTCAACTTAATTTGATGGATAGGCTCCGCAAACAGATTTTTGAACAACTTCAAGCTGTAAATCTGAGTTACTTTGCGACGACAAAATCAGGAGAATTGATTAATACAATTACCTCGGAAATAGAAAAATTCAAGAACATTTTTAATGGCAGTGCTTTCTTGTTCACTAGGGGGCTAACCATCGCCATTTACCTGATGTCAATGATTTTGATTTCGTGGCAGTTGTCACTCATTTCCATAATGCTCTTCACTCTTATGGCTGTAGGCTTGTCCACGTTGAATAAGCGAGTCCGTGAAAGAAGTTTTGAAATATCAACAGCTAATGGACAATTTACCACAACAGCTATAGAATTTATTAATGGAATTCGGACAATTCAGTCATTTGCTACTCAGGATTTTGAGCGAAAGCGTTATTACAAAGCTAGTGAAGATTTTGTCAGCGCCTCTGTCAGAATTATCCGGCTTTGGGCAATGGTAAAGCCCATTGCGGAAGGGATAGCAACTACGATTTTAATTGGTATGATTCTTGTAGCGTTCACTGGTGTTTTAACGAATGGTCCCCTGAAAGTAGCTTCATTACTAACGTTTCTATTTATCCTGGTGCGTTTAGTTCCAATTATCCAAGATGTGAATGGAACTAGAGCAGTTCTTAGTAGTTTGCACGGCTCTGCTGAGAATATCAAAGAGCTTTTGAGAACGGATAATAAAACATATTTTAAAAATGGTTCAATTGAATTTTTAGGCTTAAAGCACTCCATTGAGTTTATCGGTGTAGATTTTGGCTACGATACTAATGATTTAGTTCTCCAAAACATCACGCTATCCATTGAACGAGGAAGGATGACAGCGCTGGTAGGAGCTTCCGGTGCTGGCAAAACAACTTTGGCTGACCTGATTCCTCGATTCTACGATCCAACACAAGGGAATGTGCTGATTGATGGAATCGATCTACGACAGTTTGAGATCAACTCTCTGCGACAGAAGCTGGCTATAGTAAGTCAGGATACTTTCATTTTTAATACTTCGGTTCGCAACAATATTGTTTATGGAAAAGAAGGCGCAACAGAACAGGAAATTCAAGAAGCAGCTCGACTCGCCCATGCTCTAGAATTTATTCAAGATATGCCTGAAGGATTTGAGACTCAACTCGGAGATAGGGGGGTACGATTGTCGGGCGGTCAACGCCAACGGATTGCGATCGCTCGTGCTTTGTTACGCAATCCAGAAATTTTAATTTTGGACGAAGCAACCAGTGCTTTAGACTCTGTATCAGAGCGATTGATTCAGGAGTCTATAGAAAAGCTTTCTGTAGGTCGTACCGTAATTGCGATCGCGCATCGTCTATCAACTATTATGCGAGCCGACAAAGTTATTGTACTCGAGCAGGGAGAAATCGTAGAGCAAGGAACCTATAATGAATTACTGGCGCTACGCGGCAAACTTTGGGATTATCACCAGATGCAAAATCAATGAGGTGATACAGAAGGACAGAAAAAATTCAACCACTTTTACAAAGGAATAAAGATATGAGTGCAACTCAAAACCTTTCAAAAACTAGAAATCCAGGTTACATGATTCAGTTAGATGCCCTTAGAGGAATAGCTGTATTTGCTGTAATGCTTGAACACTTTGTAACAAGCAATGTTCCGGGTTCTATTCTCTCTTATTTGAAACCAATTCTCCATTGGGGTACATCAGCAATTACACTTTTTTTTGTACTTAGTGGTTTCTTAATAACTGGTATTCTCCTCCGGTGTAGAGATATCATCAAATCAAATAATCAAAGTATCGGATTTACACTTAAAAGATTTTATATCCGGCGTTTTCTCCGGATATCTCCTATTTACTATTTAGCCCTTGCTGTCACTGCTATTGGCTTCAAGCAAGTTAGAAGTGTCTTTTTTTGGCACTTGACTTATACAACCAACATTATGGTTTTAATCAGAGGTGAATGGGATGATACTTCAAGCCACTTTTGGACATTAGCGATGGAGGAACAATTTTATCTAATTTGGCCGTTTGTTATGCTCTTTTTGCCTAAAAAACATTTGTTAAAAGCTATTTTTATAACCATTGGCTTGGGAGTAGTATCTAAGTTTATATGCTATGGATTTAACTTCAATGAAGTCCAGATTCTTGTTTTCCCTCTTGCATCTATGGATTCACTGGCACTAGGTGCTTTACTCGCATTCTACAAACATAACCACGAGCAGTTTAAGCAAAATCAGCAGATTTTATGTAATTTAGGATTATGGGTTTGCTTGCCATTACTTATTTTGTTGAATAATATAGCGCTATTTAATATGCTGGTTAGACCAACCGTTTTGGCAATTTTCTATATATGGTTAATCAGTCGGGCATCGGAAGGCTTTAGCGGTCTTCCTGGAAAGATTTTGGAACTGAAACCTCTTGTATTTCTGGGCAAAATTAGTTATGGAGTCTATCTTTACCATGTATTCCTAAATCCAACCTTTGCGAAAGCCTATGAGTTGAATTTATTTTCTCAAATTCCGCTACCGCTTGAGGTTTTATTGAAAATGATAATTACACTGGGGATCGCAATACCATCTTGGCTATTGTTTGAAAAACCGATTAATAACTTAAAACGCCACTTTAGTTATAAAAAAAATATTATCTAGCAATTCCGTGGCTAAAAATACTCTGACACTCTACGAAAAAGCCCTTTCTCAAAAGCGAGGAGAACAATGAAATCCCTATCCCCATCTCAGCTATTTCATAAATATCAAGCAGATGTTTGGTTAGTATTCAGCCTAATATTATTCACTGGTTGCACTTCTTTTGCCGCAGCACAGTTAGTTAATCCTATAGTCCTGAAGGTTGAAGATGTTTGGTTTGATGCGGATATTTATAACAGCTTTTCCCGAATGACTGACCAAACTAGCGGTCATTCTAAATATTATAATCATCCTCTATATCCATTGTTGTGTTTGTTACCAATATTAAAAATCATAACTATCTTTAATCTAGAACCTGTTAAAGGTGTTATAGCCCTTATTTCCGTAGTTTCCGGGCTGGTCATTGGAACAATTTTCATCCTCTTCAGGTTGCTAGGCTACCAGAAAATTGATGCAGCAATTTTTAGTATTTTGACAGCCATAACCGCATCTGCCAGATTTTGGTTTGTTGTGCCAGAATCATTCTTATTTGGAGGAGAAACTATTTTGCTCGTGTACTGCCTTGTTACAGTAGCTGGTTATCGTCAACTTTCCCCTTACTGGTATATGGCTGGGAATGTTTTAACCGTAGGTATAACAATCACAAATTTAATGGCAGGAATCATAGCGACTATTTCAGGAAATCGATGGAAACAATGTTTGAAAATTTTCGCCGGATCACTGGTTGTTTTCATCTTGTTAGCTATTATCAGTAAATTTTTACTTCCAACGGCCCCATTAAGAGTAATTTTTACTCCCAGAGGGATAGAAGAGCAAGCAAGTTTTTTATACTTGCCTTCAAATATTTATATGTTGCTAGAGAGATATAGTGTTTTCCTCTTCCATCCCATTGTGATGCCATCTATTCAGATCGTTAATAGTCCTTGGACTACATCTGGAACTCAAATAATGAGTATTCACGCATCAACTCTAGGCTCAGGTGGCTGGTGGGGGAAATTTGCAACTGTTACTTGGGGAGGGTTATTGGCACTAGGATTGTATGCACTTTTTTCCGTAAAGCAACATCCTCAATTAAGATTCACTCTTGGGTTGACGCTACTCGGACAGCTATTACTTCATACTATTCATGGTTTTGAAATATTTCTATATTCATTGCATTATGTTCCTTCCTTAGTAATATTAGTGAGTCTCGGTGTCCTCACAAAAATGCGACCTGTGGTGCTTGGATTAGCATTGATTCTAGTGGTGACAGCGGGAATTAATAATGCACTTCAATTCTCCAATGCGATCGATATCCTTCAAAATGCTCAGATTATTAGTCCAGAAAAAGTTCTATTACGTTAACTAACTTAATCTTTTATGCAATTCGTCGCTCTTATCAATTCTCTAGCTTGCGGTTTAGCCCCTGTCACCACCTCCACCCCAGGGCCGATGGAAGTCGTTCGTAATGGAGATAATGGCATTTTAGTCCCGCCTCGTGACACTCTGGCGATCGAGAATGCTGTGGAGCGCTTAATTACAGACCGCCCCTACCTGGAAAATTTGCGCCGTAATGCCTATGCTACGGCACAAAAGTATAGTTGGCATGGAAATGCCCGCGATAATCTGACTTTGTACGAAGCAACTTTGTCTCAAAAAAGAGGTAGTAAATGAAGCTTTGCCTCGTTACACACAAAGTCATGAAAGGCGACGGTCAAGGTCGCGTGAACTATGAAGTCGTCACAGAAGCGATTCGCCGCAGTCATCATGTTACCTTGTTAGCGAGTGACGTAGACACGGAACTGCAACAACACAGTCAAGTCGATTGGATTTCTATTCCAGTTAAAGGGTATCCATTGCAACTTGTTCGCGAAATAGCTTTCTCCACTCAAAGTGCTTGGTGGTTAAATAAACATCAAAAAGAATTTGACGTTATTAAACTCAATGGTGCAATTACTTCGGCTAGGGGAGATGTGAATGCAGTGCATTTTGTCCATAGTTCCTGGTTGCGATCGCCCTGCAATCTCTCAACACAAAATCTGAGCTTGCGTGGCACTTATCAGCGGTTTTACACTGCCTTAAATGCTGATTGGGAGAAAAAAGCCTTCGATCGCGCGAAAGTCGTAGTAGCCGTTTCTGAGAAAGTCGCCCAAGAATTAATCGCGATCGGTGTTCCACGCGATCGAATTCGGACGATATTAAATGGCATTGATTTACAAGAGTTTGCTCCCGGTATTGTCGATCGGCAAAAATGGGGTTTATCAGAGGAAGTGGCTCTGGCGCTATTTGCTGGAGATATCCGTACACCTCGGAAAAACTTGGACACAGTCTTGCATTCCTTAGTGCAAGTTCCCCAATTGCACCTTGCAGTTGTGGGTGGAACCGCAGGTAGTCCCTATCCTGAGTTAGCGCGATCGCTAAACTTAGAAAATCGGGTGCATTTTCTGGGATTCCGGCAAGATGTCCCCGACTTGATGAAAGCAGCAGATTTTTTAGTTTTTCCGTCCCGTTATGAGCCTTTCGGTTTAGTGGTACTGGAAGCGATGGCGACGGGAATACCCGTTGTTACCGCTGCTACGACGGGGGCGGCCGAGTTGGTGACACCAGACTGTGGCTTCGTTTTGCCAGACTCAGACGATACACAGGCTTTAGCTGAAGCGTTGAATCAATTAGTTAAATGCGATCGGCAACAAAGACAGCAAATGGGTCAAGTAGCCAGAGCTATAGCAGAACAGCATAGCTGGGCTAATATGGCAAGTAATTATGTAAATTTATTTGAGGAACTCCAGCCGTGCTGACTATCTCAGTTGTCATTCCCAGTTACTGTCGCCCGAAAGACTTAGCACGCTGCTTAGACGCACTCAAAAAGCAAAAACGTCCTGCTGATGAAGTCTTAGTAGTAGTTCGGGATACGGATACTGAAACTTGGACATTTGTCCAAACATTAAACTCAAAATTCTTACCACTGCGAACTGCCACAGTGAGAGAGTCTGGTGTGGTAGCCGCCATGAATGTAGGAATGGATGTCGCTTGTGGGGCTATCGTCGCCTTTACCGATGATGATGCCGCACCTCACACCGATTGGCTGGAACGCATCGAGGCTCACTTTTTGTCAGATAGCAATATCGGTGGGGTAGGGGGGCGGGATTGGGTGTATCACGGTACCCAGTTAGAAAAGGGGGAACGCGAAGTAGTGGGACAAGTGCAGTGGTTTGGCAGAGTCATCGGCGGACATCACTTAGGGATGGGAGAAGCCCGTGAGGTAGATGTGCTCAAGGGTGTAAACATGAGTTTTCGGCGGAGTGCGATCGGCCAAATGCACTTCGATCGCCGGATGCGAGGTACTGGAGCCCAGGTACACTTTGAACTAGCATTTAGTCTGGCCTTAAAACGGGCAGGCTGGAAGCTAATCTACGATCCAAAAGTAGCAGTCGATCACTTTCCAGCCCAACGTTTTGACGAAGATCAACGCAATAGATTCAATGACATTGCCTTGATTAATGCCGTACACAATGAAACTTTAGTTTTGTTAGAAAACCTATCATCGACTCGACGTACTGCATTTGTATTCTGGGCAACATTCGTGGGAACACGAGATGCCCCGGGTTTTTTACAATGGTTACGATTCCTACCTAAAGAAGGAACCTTAGCAGGACAGAAATTACTGGCATCTCTACGTGGACGTTGGCAGGCTTGGGAAACATGGCAACAGTCCGAATAAAGATGTAAGGTGTTAGGTGCTAGGGAAGACAATTCTTCAAACCTAAAACCTAGTTAAAGATTCCTAAAAGCTAAGATTTAAAACTGAATATCTAGTTAAAGATTCCACCAACCTAAAAAGTAGTTAGTAATGAGTCAAATACAGGGAATTCCGAATAACTCTCGAAAACAAGGCTTCTCTCTGACACTACAACCCCAGGCAGCTTGGATGGCAATCCTGGGACTTTTACTGATTACTGCCCTCTGCCTTGCAGCAGGTCTGGGTAAAGTTCTGAATATAATCTTTCCAGCGGGTTCTCTTGCCGTCGGCCTGTTCCTATATTTGCGGTATCCCATCCTCTATGTAGGTTTCACTTGGTGGGTGTTTTTCCTCACACCTTTTATTCGCCGTGTGTCGGATTTTCGGAGCGGTTTTACCGATCCCAGTCCCATGTTGTTAGCCCCTCTACTGGTGGCAACGATCGCCATTGTAACTTTCTACCGCAACCTTCCCAAAGCACATCAACAAGGTGGCTTACCTTTTATCCTATCTGCTATAGGTGTGTTCTATGGTTTTCTGGTTGGTCTGATTAATGGCTTACCTGTTCCGGCGATCGTCTCTCTGATGACTTGGGTCAGCCCCATTCTGTTTGGTTTCCACTTATTTGTGAACTGGCGAGATTACCCCAGCTATCGCGAAAACATTCAGCGCACTTTTCTCTGGGGTGTGTTAGTGACAGCATCCTATGGCGTCTATCAATACTTAGTTGCACCTGAGTGGGATTGTTTCTGGCTGATACAGACCAAACTATATACCAGTATGGGAAACCCAGAACCCCTTGGACTTCGAGTGTGGAGTACCATGAATGCGCCCTTACAGTTTGGATTAGTCATGCTAGCGGGGAATATCTTGCTATTTATTGGTCAAGGCAATTTGCGTATTCCTGGTTTAGCAGTTGGCATTTTGTCTGTCCTGCTAACATCGGTACGCACAGTTTGGGGAGGCTTGATAATAGCTTTAATTACCCTGCTCGCTTCTCTAAAAGGGAGTTTTCAAATTCGTTTAATTGCTTTTATCCTGATGATCGCCCTATGTCTTGTACCATTGTCCACAGTCGAGCCATTTTCCCAAGTCATTCAGTCTCGTGTAACCAGTTTGTCTAACGTTAAAGACGATCAGAGTGCAAAGGACAGAGCAGACCTCTACGGCAGAACACTAAATCTTGCGCTGAGTGAGGTTATTGGTAAGGGAAATGGAACTCTTCAGCCGATCGACAGTGGAATTATCGAACTACTTCTCACCTTGGGCTGGATGGGAGCCATTCCCTATATAGGTGGTCTACTCCTAATTTTTTACAGCCTGTTCCAATCCTCTAAGTCTAAGTCCGATCCGTTTGCCAGTGCATCTCGTGCTATTGTTGTTGGGTTCTTGCCGATGCTAGCTGGTTCAAATGTGATCGTTGGTATCTCTGGCATGGTTTTCTGGGGATTTTTGGGTATAGGTATGGCAGCTAATAAGCACTACCAGCATCAACGGATTGCCGGATTTAAATGAGATAGAACTTTTAAGTTTCAAGACCAACAAATTTTAGATAAAAACTAGAAAACTCTAAATAATGTTTGTTTTCAATACGAGCGTAAAAAATTAACGTGACTTACAGTCTGGCACTAAGTTTTATCGCAAAAACAATGTAAATTGTAAAAAAATAACGGACGCACAAATTTATTATAAAAAACCTTGCCTTTGATTCTTAATTGTGGTAAAATTTATCAGTAATGATGGTAAAAATTTGGGAAACACCACCAGCGATCGATCAAAAAAAATGTGTCCCAAGTAACAGTTTATGAGGTCAAAAACAGAAAATGGAAAAACAAAAAACAGTAGGTTTTCTCTTAAAGCGTGTCGATTGTAATGATGGGGTTGCCTCCCATTGCGAGACTATGATTCGCGGTTTAAAAGCGCTTGGGTGGAAGGTCGTTCTGATTACGGGACCAGTGAATTATAATGCAGGTTTTGTCAGCCGCTTTCAAGCACTCAAAGACTTATCAGAAGAGTGGATAATTTTTGAGGATCTGAAACCTCTTTTTCCCAGTTTGGGTAAGATTACTCGGATCTTGGAACTCGTAAAAAAATACGATATTTCCCTATTTCACGCACACGGATACGCGATGTTACTTCTGGGCCGCATCCTTAAAATCAGCACTGGCATAGATTGTGTTGCTACATTTCATCCATCAGTACACGGTGAAGATCCTACCCTACTTAAAGATGCCGTATTGCGACCGCAAACCACAAAATACTTCATATTCTTGAAGCTATTTTCCCCAAAAGTATTTATTGCAATCTCTTCAGATATTGAAAGATTTTTGCTGAAAGATTTGAGTTTTCACAAAACTAAAGTCCGCAAAATTATAAATGGCATCGATACGAAATATTTTCGTCCTCCCAGTCCAGAAGAGCGAGAAAATGTACGCAAAAAGTTTGGATTAGAAGAAAAAGACCTGGTATGTTCTCTGGTAGGCAGACTCAATTGGAATAAGGGTCACGATCTTTTGATTGATGCCGTTAGACAAGCGAGAAATGCTGTTCCTGAAATGTCTGTGAAGTGTTTATTTGTAGGTTCCGGCCATCAGGAGCAGGAGATTAAAGAATATGCCTTTGTTAGTGATGATGATTCGCGTTCCTTTATCTTTTTGGGGTATGTGGACGAGCTGCGGGAAGTGTATTGGGCCTCAGACATTTTTGTGCTACCGAGTCGCTCAGAAGGCTGTCCTCTGGTAGTGGCGGAAGCGATGAGTTGCGGAACAGTTACCATCCGGACAGAAGGCGGAGGATCTCGGGATCAGATTGAGGATGGAAAAACAGGTTATATCGTTCCCTTTGACGATCCAGAGGCTTTATCAAAAGCTATCCAAAAGCTTGCAAACAAGGGTTTTCGCTTGCAAATGAACAAACACTGTTTAGAGTTTGCCTCCGTGGCATTCGATCAAGAATTGATGGTTGAGAAGACGGAAAAGTTGTATTGCGAGTGTTCCGGTATGGAAACAAAATAAAGTTTGAAACTTGAGCCCACGGAGGACACGGCAATGCCGTTTCCCTACCTCAAAATAATCAATCGCCTTCGCTAAAGATGTAACCATTGCCTGATTAATTGTAGCGAAACGGCGCTGCCGTGTCCTGACTGTGGATAATATTAATTTCTATCCCACCGGATTTGATATGACTCGGTAATTTACTGAGTCTAGCCTTGACGCTTTTCTCCAAGTCGATACACAATCACCTTAGCTTTCGCATCTTCCTCTACAAACACTACATATTCACCATTTGCTCTCCGATAAGCGCGCAGTGCGTAGGGGATATCTACCCAGCCAGTCTCACCGGCCACCTCTGTACCGGGGGTTAACTTTGTGACAAAAGCTCCTGTGCCGGTATCGTACACATATACTTCAGCCTTTCTAGAATCAACGGCAAATACTCGATCGCCTGCCACATCCATTGCCTTAATAATTAGCATGGGGTTGGCTTTCGGATCGTATGGAAGAGTTATGCGCCAGCGGAGTGTTTTATTTCTTGTCCAGTTGTCGTAGCGCACAATCTCTGTGCCGACTATTCCCCATTCCTCACCTATATGCGGGCGATCGACTGTATAGCCTCCGAGATACATTACATCTGTATCGGGATAATATTTAATCCTTGCTAAGCTCTTAAAAGGTGCTGGCATCGGTATTTTTTCGGGAGTGGCAGCATTGTAGATGGGAGTGCCATAGGTATCTAATCCTTGAAAAGGATAATGCCTGATCGCCCCAGACTCAGATGCTTGCCAAACATCCCCATTACTATCAACTTCCCAACCCCAAATCCCATCATCTTCTGCACCTAAACTTTCATATTCATTCCTTTGAATTGAGCCATCTCCGTTTTTGTCATGCCACAACCAGCTTCCCGTAGCTGGTTGATTGGTTGGCCAGGTAGAATGATCCCTCGCAAAGATGGCGCTGGGAACGGCAATTTCTCCATCAAAGCGGTAGATGCTAATCTGGTGGGCAAACATCCCCGTAAGATATAAGAAACGTTTTCCCTCTATTCGACGGACAAAAACTGAGGCCGCCGAATGGGTTTCGTTGTGCAGTCGCGGATCGTCTGGGTAGCGAAACTTATCCAGGGTATATGCTTTATAGCTCCATTCCTGACCGTTTTCTTTGCTATAGTCCATGACGAAATGTTCGTGTTTGGTGAACACATCCAGTCCGTCAGTACCTGGATCGGCATCGGCATTATCTACGAATTGCAAACCCAATAATTGCCACTGCATTTTTCCCAGAGGCGAGAATTTTCTCAAGTCGGTTCCTGAACCGCCAAAACCATCATTGCTAACGTAGATATTCCCGGCTTTATCAGTACCCACTCCTGTTAAACCGTTGAGTTTAAGTTCTCCAACTTCTCCGCGAGTTCCAGAATAGATGCCGCCTTGAGTGCCAAAAGTCCCTATTAATTTAGGGGTTGCTGAGATCTCGTAAATCAGCACTTGTTGACGAGGGCCATTTTCTGTGACTAATAGCCTACCTTGAGGATCGATCGCTAGGGCTGTAGGGTCTACAACATCGGTAATTTTCTGGGATAATAAGGTTCCTGCCTTGGAATAGTGCAGAATCTTGGGAGGATTACTAGCGTCTTTCGCTTGCAGAATCCATAGGTTACTTTGAGTATCTACAGCTATTTGTTTGGGGCGATCGACTGGCCAACTGCGTAGCTCGGCCAAGGTTTCGCTATCATAGACGCGGATGCGGTTGGCGGCACTATCACTGACATACAGTTCGCTGCCAGCGTTAGCTAATCCAGTTACTTGACTGGAGGTGCTAACAATTAATATACTTTTATCGTAGCCATGCCCACCTGCAAAGGGAGCAGGATCTCCCGATAAGTTGTAGCGTCTCACACAATACCAGTCTGTTTGAGAGGGGGGATAATCTTGAGGGAGCATCATGTCTATTGCCCCCTGTGTCATGGCGATATAAAGGTATTTACTATTTGCGGTAACGGCTTCTCCTCCTGTTCTTCCCCATCCATGAAGATTACTAGCAAAGCCGATCGCATCTCCATCTTTATAAATTCCTGCCTCTCGGCCCGCTTCATCCCACACGCTATTGGTGTAAACTGTGCCATCGCTTGCCACGTACATGGCACTGATTTGATTTTGTACCCACTTACTGCCACCGCCAAAGGTGTTACCGATCCAAGATGTTTTGTAGGAGATGTTGGGTAAAAGGTTTGAAGTTACAGACAGTGCAGTTACAGACATTGCGGTTAAAGTAGAGATTATGACTCCTGCGATCGCCTGGGATCGGAAACTCATCCTGCGATGTTGGCGATCGTTCTCGATCGGCTTAAAATAATTCAGAGAGTTCTTCAATTTTTGGATGAATAACCGCTGTTTTTGCCATAATTTGTTTACTAACAACAGAAATCGATTTTTCATGATCTGACTGAGTAATATACAGCTATAATCAGGATGTCTCAGTTATTGTAACTTTAATGTATATTGCCAACAATCAAGTGGAAAACTATACAACTAACCCTGCTGCTACTGCACCAAACATTCTTTGCGTCGGAATCGGATGGTTTCCGAAAACACCGGGAGGTCTGGATCGATATGTATATGAGCTCACGCATCAACTAGCAGCCAGTCAAGATCGAGTTGAATTGTGTGGAGTTGGTCTACCAGAAACTCAGTCAAATTCTAGCGTAAAACTCACTAATTTAGCTGAACCAGAACATCGACTCTGGGAACGGCTTTGGCTGATTCGCTCCAATTTTTTGCAACTAAAATCTGCAAAACCCGATGCCATTAATCTGCATTTTGCACTATATAGTTTTCCTCTTTTGCAAGTTTTACCTCCGGGGGTTCCTGTTACCTTTTCCTTTCACGGGCCTTGGGCTTTGGAAAGTAAGCAGGAGGGTTCTGGTAAACTGAGCGTTTTTTTGAAGCATTGGGTAGAAGACAGAGTTTATCATCGGTGCGATCGCTTTATTGTCCTGAGCAAAGCATTTGGTGATATTTTACATCAAGAATATCAAGTTTCTTGGAACAAAATTCACGTAATTCCCG
This sequence comes from Microcoleus sp. LAD1_D3, assembly GCF_036702135.1. Lineage (NCBI taxonomy): Bacteria > Bacillati > Cyanobacteriota > Cyanophyceae > Oscillatoriales > Microcoleaceae > Microcoleus > Microcoleus sp. LAD1_D3. Next base: position 25,178 of record NZ_JAUBSB010000063.1, read on the forward strand.
GCGGTGTCGATGTGTCGCGATTTCAACTCAATCGATCGCGCCCGGTCGCCCGATCGCAGATGGACTGGCCCCAAAATCGCCCGATTCTATTTACAGCGCGTCGCTTAGTGCATCGAGTTGGACTCGATAAGCTGTTGATGGCGATCGCGATGATTAAACCTCAAATTCCTGATATCTGGTTGGCGATCGCTGGAAAAGGGCCACTACAAGCGGTTCTTGAGCAGCAAGCAACAGATTTGGGACTCAATGACAATGTTAAATTTCTCGGCTTTTTGCCAGATGACCAACTGCCTATAGCTTACCAAGCTGCCGACCTAAGTGTGATGCCAAGCCAATCTTTAGAAGGGTTTGGATTAGCTGTGCTAGAGTCCCTAGCCTGTGGTACTCCAGCGCTATGTACTCCTGTGGGTGGAATGCCAGAAATTTTAGAGCCGTTTTCACCAAATTTGATTACTACGTCTATAGAAGCAACAGCGATTGCTGAGCGATTAGAGCAACTGTTACTTAAAAAAGTACCGATGCCTTCTAGAGAAGCGTGTCAGGAATACGCTGCTAAGAATTTTGATTGGCAGAAAATCGCGCAAAAAGTTAGACAAGTGCTGTTAATTCAGCCGAAAAAGGATCAATGAGTACGCAATTTATTATCAATAAACAACATGAAAATACTATTTTTAGACCAGAGCGGAAAACCTGGTGGTGCCGAACTTTGCCTAATAGATATTGCCAAACCCTATCGAGATAGCTGTCTAGTTGGCTTATTTGTAGATGGTTCTTTTAGGCAATTACTAGAACAACAGCAAATTCCCGTTGAGGTGTTAGCGAGAACCGCGATAAAAGTTCGTAAAGAAAGCAGCTTGATACAGAGTTTAAGTAGTGTTACCGCGCTACTGCCTTTGATTGCTAAAGTTGTTCAAAAAGCTCGTCAATACGATTTGATCTACGCCAACACGCAAAAAGCTCTAGTTGTTGGTGCATTAGCTAGCTTTTTGAGTCGTCGCCCTCTAGTCTATCATTTGCATGACATTTTATCTACAGACCATTTCAGCCCAACTAACTTAAAAGTAGCTGTAACTTTGGCTAATCGCTTTGCATCATTGGTTATTGCTAACTCCAAAGCAAGTCAGGCTGCTTTCTTAGAAGCAGGAGGACAATCGGACATAATCGATGTTGTCTACAATGGTTTTGAGCCTGAAGTCTATCAGAGCGATCACTCTAAAATTAGCCAACTTAAGACAAAACTAGAACTTGATGGGCAATTTATAGTAGGTCATTTCAGTCGATTGTCACCTTGGAAAGGTCAACATATTTTAATTGAAGCACTTACCTACTGTCCAAAAAATGTAACAGCTATTTTAGTGGGTGATGCGCTCTTTGGCGAGCAGGATTATGTCCAACAATTACATAAACAAGTGGCTGAATTAGGACTTGAAGATCGAGTTAAGTTTTTAGGATTTCGTTCAGATATTCCGCAGTTGATGGCAATTTGTGATTTAGTTGCACATACCTCAACCGCACCCGAACCTTTTGGCAGAGTTATTGTCGAGGCGATGCTGTGTGGTAGACCTATAGTTGCTGCTCAATCTGGAGGTGCTATTGAATTAATAGAGCCTGGGATCAATGGCTTTTTGGTTCCTCCCGGCAAGCCACACCAACTCGCAGAAGTTATTAATACGTGTCATAACCAACCTGAGTCTACGATCGCGATCGCCCAATCTGCATACGAGATAGCTAGTCGGCGTTTTCACCAGACCAACATCAATCGGCAGATAGCGCATTTACTCGTTCAAACTTTTACCTGACTTGTAACAATATATTAGATACAGCAGATTCCATGTATATATAATACACTGTATTTAGTACATAAACGAAAAAAATGAAACCTTATTTGAGCGAGTTGCGTGAGAAAATAGTTAAAATCTATGAGCAAGGTGATACATTAATTAGGAAAGTAGCCACCTGATTTGATGTGAGTAAAGGGTTTGTTCAAAAAATATTAAAACAAAAACAAGCGACTGGTCATGTTCAACCCAAACAACAGGGTGGAAGCCTGAAAAGTGTGTTACACTCGCGCACAACTGAATTGACCCAGATGGTAGAAAAATATCCGGATAGCACGTTGTTAGAATATTGTGAATATTGGCTTATGAGCTACAAGGAAGCTATCAGCCCTAGCATGATGTGTCGTGAACTACAAAAACAAATTTTGACGCGAAAAAAAAGACCATACGCAGTAGTCAGTCTGCCACTGAGAGTGTGCAAATTTTGAGGTGTGAATATTGGGAAAAAGTGAAAAATATCGATCCTAACAACCTCGTTTTTTTGAATAAAATGGGCGCTTTATTGGGGTTAACACGAACCCACGCTCCTTCAAAATATGGTAGTAGAGTCTACGATTTAAAACCATTTTATCAGGTGCAAAAATTACAGTTGTCGGAGCAATAAGTTTAAAAAAAGTAGTAGGAATAATGACGCTAGATGGGTCGATAGATAGTAAGGCGTTTAAAGTTTTTGTGGAACACTTTTTAGTGCCCAATTTATGGAAAGGTGCAGTCGAAGTTAATTGATAATCTCCCTGCCCACAAGCTGGCGGTGATTGAACCCTTGATTCAATCGGCTGGCGCCAGTATCCTCAATTTATCACCATATTCTCCGGACTTTAATCCGATAGAACTATGGTGGTCACAACTGAAAGCTTTTTTACGTAAGTTCTCGCCAACCACTACTAAGATGGTTGATGTTTTACTTTCTACTGCGCTTGGTTTGGTGAACACTAAGCACTTCAAAAACTGGCGTTGCTGATTTACGGTATGAAACGTTAAATATGCCCGTCATAAAAACCAGTATCCACAAAGCTTTTGGATTTTAAAGTTATTTTTTTCATACCCTGATTAAGCAACACCCAAAAACTGGTTTACAAGCTGCTGCTACTGTATAGTCATTTCAAATAAAAAAGAGACACTATTGAGCGCAGTAGGCACAGATGAGTTCATCTAAAGATGTGCCAGGAGGAGCATACATTCTGGCTCGCTTTAAGGCACTAAAATCGTGTTCAATATCGTTCAGGTCTGGAGAATATTTTGGGAGAAAAAGAACTTGATGATCCGTTTCCTCTAGCAGTTCTCCAATGGCTGTTTTTCGATGAATGGGTGCATTATCCATGATTAATATAGATGGCTGGGTCAGAGAGGGTAATAAATATAAAGATAACCACCCTTCAAAACCTTCTGCATTGAGGCTGCCCGTAAAAACCATTGGGGCAATTAAGTCCTTTTTTCCTTTCCTTCTTCCGGCTACTAGATTTTCTCTTTTTCCCCGTTTTCCTGACTTTTCACCCCAGATTTTTTTGCCTTTTTTGGACCAGCCATAAGCACAATCTTGAAACTCTTCAAATCCTGACTCATCAATAAAAACCAGACTTTGACTTCCCGATACTTTAATCAAGTCTCGGAGATATCTGTAGTATTTCATTCTTGATTCTCGGTTTCTCTCCTGGTAACGAAGTTCTTTTTTTTTTCGAGTAATCTTCATTTCTTTAAGAGCATAACATATGGCACTTGGTCTTAATCCAAACTTCTTGGCTCTGTCGATTAATCTGGCATCTGGATTCTCTTTTACATCCTTTTCTAATGCTTTCCAATCTAGTTTTCTCTTACGTCTTTTTACCTTTGTGGCTAAGCAGGTCTGTCCGACCCAGCCACCGATATATCGTTGCCCTTCCCACCTGAAAAAGTCCGGCAGCTTGAGCGATACGACCGCCATTTTCTACATAATCCACTACTCTTTTTCTCAAATCAATACTGTAAGACATTTTCCTAGCACCTTCACTATTTTTATTCATTTTACCTCATTTTTAAATAGTCTCATCCCTATTTGAAATGACTATACTTCATAAACCTGGACTACGCTGTATGGTAGTAGAGTCTACGATTTAAAACCAGAATGGTTAGCCCAAATGGGATTAGAATTAAAACCAAGCAAAACCAGAATCTGTCACACACTCGAAGCAGTAGAAGACCAAATTGGTTTTAACTTTCTTGGCTTTAAAATTCGACAATATTCCACTGGCAAATATAAAAGTGCCAGAGATTCAAAGGGCAATCCACTAGGATTTAAAACCCTCATCACCCCAAGCAAAGAAAAGAGAGCTGCCCATCAAAAAAAACTGGGAAAAGTGATAGATCGTCCCGTTAACGGAAAACAGTCCGAATTAATACTTGAACTCAATCCAATTGTCAGAGGTTGGTCAAATTACTACTCCCATTTTGTCAGTCAAGAAATATTCAACACAATGGATTGTCTAGTCTGGCAGAAGTTAAAAAGATGGGCAATCCGCCGTTGCCCAAAAAGCAACAAGCGTGAAATATTCTCAAGATCTTGAAAAAGAGTAGGCACGGATAATTGGAGATTCTGTGCAACTGAAGGATTAAAGTTAACCAAACATGGCGAAACTAAAATCACAAGGTTTATCAAGGTTTAAGGTAATAGAAGTGTTTATGACGGAGACTTTACTTACTGGGCCACCAGACTAGGAAAACATCCTGAAATTCCAATGAGAATGGCAAGGCTACTTCAAAAGCAAAAGGGAAAATGTGCGTACTGCGGACACTATTTCAAACAGAACGATGTTATGGAAATTGACCATATCAAACCCAAATCTCAAGGAGGCAAAGACCAATATGACAATTTCCAACTTCTACATCGTCATTGCCACGATACAAAAACTGCCAGCGATGGAAGTTATGGTGCTTGTGTAAAAAGCTGAGTCAAAGAGGAGCCGGATGAGGTGAAAGTCTCAAGTCCGGTTCTGAATGAGCGGTGGGGAGAGTGATTTCCCCATCGACTCTAACTCTAATTGTGGTACCAAAAAAGATATGCCACTAAGCGTTCGGACTTATGATTGTCCTGCTTGTGGCATATCTTTATATCGTTACTGGAACGCAAGTCTAAATATTTTAAATTGGGAACCCTCGGCTTGAGGGGGATAGCCTACTTATCTTGGGATTAGCCGTCTACCCAATAGCGTAGGAAGTGAACACGGATTGTGTCTAAAGATGGCTTTAGGCAAGTTTAGGTAAGTTTCACAAAGCAGTACGATACTTTACTACGATATCCACTACTCAACTAGAAGGAAACAGCCCTGGCGTTTAAGCAGTTTGATATTATTGATAGCCATTGCTTACAGTTGTGCTGTGATTCAAGGTCAAAAAATCAAGACGATGGGAGTGCCGAAATATGTGGGCAGGTTAGTTGAATACGGCCGCTCAATACGTCGTTCTAGTAGTTTTTGGATAGGATTATATGGTCAATACTGGGTAATTGGTATTGTAAAACTTCGTTGAGTTTGTAAGCACTTATAAGCAATAGTATTATGCTATTATCATAACGATCGAGTGGAATACACGCAATCTAAAAAATGGAAGCCTTAAATGGAGCTAACAGAGCGACATATCATTAAATCTACGGAACATCGTTTCGATGAAATTGATGAATTAGCTTTTAAATCCAAGAATCTTTACAACGCGGCCAACTACGTCATTCGTCAGCATTTTATTTATGGATGGGGCTATCGAAATGAACCGTTTAATGAAGTCTTGTGAAGCATACAAAGCTTTGCCAGCCAAGCTTAGCCAACAAATATTAATGGTGTTGGACAAGAATTGGAAATCATTCTTTGAAGCAGTTAAAGCTTACAAAACAGATTCCTCTAAATTCACTGGTCGCCCGAAATTGCCGAAATACAAGGATAAGACTAAAGGGCGAAACATTCTAGTCTACACAATTCAAGCGATTAGCAGCAAGCAGTTAAAAAGGGAATCCTTAAACTTTCCGGTACTGAACTTTCAATTAAAACTAAAGTCGATCCCGATCGAATTTGCCAAGTCAGATTAGTTCCCAAATGCGATTGCTATGTAATTGAGGTCTAGCCTTTCTCAGAAAGATGAGGTATCATGTTAATGACACTCACTCATGAGGGTCAGACAGAGAATATCAGATCAAATGAACTATAGTTACATGGTTGAGTAAAGCCACGCGAAAGCGATAGCACACATAATAGCATTTTTTTGACAGCACGATCTGCTTGACTCACAACACGTTTACTTGTACCAAACTTCATACATTGTTAAAAATGAAAGCTTACTCGATTGATTTTAGGCAAAAAATCCTTGATACTTATCATGCTGAACCCATTTCACAAAAAGCACTAGCTAAGCGTTTTTCTGTAGCCTTGAGCTTTGTACAAAAATTGCTTAAACAATATCGTGAAACAAAAAACCTTACTCCGAGAACTGACCGATGTGGAGTCAAAGGCAAACTGAATGCGGAGCAACTACTCATCTTGGCCCAATTGATTGAAGTAAACAATGATGCAACTCTTGAAGAACTTCGTTATTTACTTTATGAGAAAATTGGATTCTCCGTTAGTAGAGCAACAATAGGAAGAATGATAAAACTTTTAGGTATTACTGTCAAAAAAAACTCTCTTCCCTTCAGGCAAAGGCACCGACCGAGTTCAACTCCTGGGATGTGAGTTCTGGGAAAAAATTAAAGAGATTAGTTTAAAAGACTTAATATTCATTGACGAATCGGGAGTTAACTTGGCAATGGTTAGGTTATATGCCAGATCTTTAAAAGGTGAAAGGGCTCAGGGGCCAAAACCAACTAAACGTGGCAAAAATGTCTCAATACTTGGAGCAATGTCAGTCAATGAAATTTTGACATCGGTTAATTTAATAGGCGGAACTGATGCAATTACATTTGAAGCTTTTATTATCAGGAAACTTGTGCCAAAACTATGGAAAGGGGCTTGTGTAGTGATGGATAATTGTCCCATTCACTTGGGAGAAGAAGTGAAAAAAGCTATCGAAAAAACCGGGGCAAAATTAATATACTTATCTCCTTATTCACCAGATTTTTCACCAATTGAAAATCTGTGGTCAAAACTTAAAATCATTCTCCGTTCTATCGAGACTACTAATTATCAAGAATTAGGAAAAGCACTCTTAGTTTGCGTTCGGACAAGTTACATCGTCAAATATTTTTAACTGGTTTACACACTGCTGTTATTGTACCTCATCTTTTTGAGAAAGGCTATAATTTACGATAAACCGGAGTCTACCGTCAGCAACAATAACTTTGTAGCTAGCATTGATTTAGGACTGGATAATTTAGCGGCGCTAACTTCAAATCAACCGGGATTTGTCCCTTTGTTGGTTAACGGGCGACCGTTGAAATCTATCAATCAGTTCTACAACAAGCAAAGCCAAGTTGCAATCCCAGTTGAAAGGGAATCGCCAAACCTCATCTCGCATTCGACACTTAACTCGCTGTCGCAACCAAAAAGTTGATAATTACTTGCATCATGCCAGTCGCCTAGTTGTTGACCTTTTGAGGGCAAAACGGATTGGGACGCTAGTAATCGGTAAAAACGCACAGTGGAAAACTGAGATCGATCTAGGGAAGCAAACTAACCAAAACTTTGTCAGCATTCCAACATCTCGATTAACGGGACTTAAACAAAAAATACGGTGAAAATACGTTATAATGCTTGCATAGCAAGCATATAACGTTAAAGAATGACCA